>CAMKZP010000060.1 GCA_946477805.1 uncultured Enterobacter sp. | reverse complement strand
TTTTACCCGTGTGCGTCAGACTGTCGCGCGCAGCCATCGTCAGATTAGCGGCGGCGGTCTGGGTGCCGTTAAGCTCTGCGGTCTGTACCTCAAGGGTCACGTCCCGGCCCTGAAGCTGGGACGTTGTCGCGGTATGTAGGGCGTCGCCCTTCACGGCCACCTTTCCGCCCGCGCTGGTTTCTCCGGCAAGCGATGCGCTCCCGGCATTAAGCGCGATATCCCCGTCGCTATGGATGACCGACGTTGCGCCAGCGGTCAATGTTCCCGTCGTTGCGGTCAGCCCTTTTGCCCCAGAAAGCGTACCGCTGTTGTTCAGCTGCGCGGCGCTCAGGTTCAGGGTGTCGTCACCGACCAGTTTTCCGCTGTTATCCAGCCTGCCGCTGGCGACGATCGTGGCGCTGGTTTTCGCGCCAGCGTCACCTTTCAGGGTCACATTACGTCCGTCGATCTCCAGCGTGCTGCCGCTGGTCATTGAGCCGGTACTGGTGATGTCGGTGCCCGCGATGCGCAGCGTCTTGCCCTGAAGGGTGCCGTCGTGGGTGAAAGTGCCCGTATTAAGCAGCAAATCCTCCCCTGCGGTTAGCGAACCCCGCGTAGTCAGGCTCCCCGTTGTGGATGAAAGCGATTTTCCGGCCACGGTGCTGCCGTTCAGCGCAGCATTACCGGCAGCATTCAGCGTGACGTTACCGCTGGCGTTGGTTTTACCGCTGCTCTCCTGAACCAGAGACTGGCCGCTAAGGGCAATCCCCGTGGCGCTCAGGTTTCCGCGCTGGGTAATCGCCCCGCCTTGCGCAGAGAGGCGGTTTCCGGCGACCAGCGAGCCGTCCAGCACCGCGCGTTGCGTTGCCCTGAGCGAAAGATCGTTGACCGCGCTGACGGACGAGCCGGTCCTGAGCTCGCCCGCTGACAGAGTGGCATTCTGCTCTGCCGCGTTTTTGCCAAGCAGGGTGGCGGTGTCTGTGGCGGTGACAGCAAGATTACGCCCGGCCCCGGCCTGAGCCTCTGTGCTTTGGGTGAGCTGTTTTGCGCTCAGCGTCGTATCCCGCCCGGCAGTTATCAACCCGCTATTCTGTGAAAGCACCCCGCTGCTGGATAACTGGAGATCCTGGCCTGCAGAAATCTGTGCGCTATTCAGCGCCAGCGCATCTTGTCCGGACGCAACGATGTCGCCGCCCGCCTGGTGGTCTCCCGTCAGGGTAAGACTTTGCCCTTTCGCGGTGAACGCACCGCTGGAAAGGCTGTTGTTCACCACCAGCCTGCCGCTGGCATTAAGTCTGATATCCCCCTGCCGCGCGTTCAGGTTGCCAAGGTTTACCCCCATCCCTTTTTCGCTGGAGACCAGATGAATACGGTTGGCGTACATGCCGCCCAGCGCGCCGGTGTCTACCGCCACCTTCGGGGCCGTGCCTTCGCCTTTCAGCGCGCTGACGCTGCCGTCTGCCGCGACGCGGTTTGCGCCAGCAACCACCTTAAGATCTTTGGCGTACAAACCGGCATTGATTTCGGTGGCGCGGGAGATAATCGATACCGCGTCGCTCTGGCTACCGTCCAGCCCCGCACCTTCGATGGTGACGGCGCCTTTCGTTACGTCCAGCGACTGCAAATTGCCGTTTGCATCAAGCACCGGTTTGCCGGTGGTCAGGGTCGCATTCGGGGTGTTGATAAATCCGCAGCCGTTACAGGTAATGCCATACGGGTTAGCGACAATCACGTTGGCCGCTTTACCGGCCACTTCGGTATAGCCCTGCAGCTGCGAGCGGTTGCTGCCGGTCACTTCGTTGATAATGCCTTTGGCTTCCTGCCCGGCTTTCAGATTGGGGTTGTTCTGGATCAGGCCGCCAAGCTGGGTCTGGTTGAGCTTTCCGGTGGCGTTATTAAGAATAAGCCCCTCTTTGCCAACGTTGTAATCGTTATATTTGTTATGGGAAATACCGGACTGATTGGGGGTCGCAATATTGACGACAGGCACGCCGTTGGCCGCTTTGTCCATCTGCGTCGTGCCGGAGGGCGTCATGGTTGCCGCCGCGGCTGGCAGCAGTGGCTGAGTGGCAATCAGGGTACTGAGTAAGATGCTGAGCGCACGCTGTGAAAAACGAACGTTTTCCTGTTCCATGGTCCCTGTCCTTAAAATGCCACTGATACGCGATAGTTAATAACGAGATGATCCGGTGCCAGCCAGTCCGGATAATCCAGCGGTGTCCCGAGGGTAAACTGGCTTGTCAGCCAGCGGTTAGCGCTGGTCAGCCCCAGCGCCGCGCCCCACAGGGTGCCGGAGGCGTAGCGGTCAAAACCGTCTTTCTTTAGCCAGCCGCCGTCTATGGCGGCCATCGCCCCAACATCACCGACCCAAGGCAGCGTAAAGAGCGAATAATTGAGTTCGTTTCGCCAGTAGCCGCCGTTATCCCCGGAGAGATATTGCTCCTTAAAGCCGCGTACGGAGCTTTCGCCGCCCAGCGTCAGACGCTCGCTGCCGTACAACCGGTCAGGTGACCACTGGAAATAGACGCTGGTTAGCCACCACAGCCTGTCAGCAACGGGGCGCTGAAAGCTGCCGTTTACGCTCCATTTGCGAAATTCTGCCTTTGGCACATCGCCGTGTTTGTCATTGTCGTTTTCCGCCCCAAACCACGGCACGCCCTGGGTAAAGGTCGGGTTCAGAGTGGCAACGCCTGAGGCAATTTTTTGCGTATGGCTAATGCCGAAAGAGAGGCTGGAGAGTTTACGGCTGCTGGTCGCCAGCAACACGTTATCGAGATAGTTGTGGTTGATGCGGTGCGTTACGCCCAGCGAAACGCCGGTTTTGATATCCCCGTTGCGGAACACTACCCAGGAGCCGCTCAGGCGATGGGTTTCACTGTCGCCGGTGGATTGCCACAGATAGCCGTTGTTATCGAGGGTGCTGAGATAATTGCTCCAGCTGTAGCTGTAATCCAGCAGGCCGTAGCCATAGGGCACGCTGAGCCCGGCGGCGAAGTTTTGTGCGTCATGGCTGTTGGAAAAATCACTGCTGCGCCCGCCGCTGATAAACCACTTGTCGGCAAGCCCCAGCAGATTATTGCCGTACAGCGCGCCGCTGAGTTGTCCGGTCCCGGTGCTTTTTTGCCCGCTGTTGTCAACGCTGACAGAGGCGTTGAGCGGGAATTCCGGTGTCGCCGTCAGATTAACGATGGAATAACCCTGCGTGTCGCCCGGGAGAATCTCAATGTCCACAGGTCTCTGACGCACGCGATTAAGCTGCTCCATCCCCTGCTCAATATCGCGCAGGTTGAGTATTTTTCCCTCCAGCCCCGGGAAGGTCATTCGCAGCGTGCGGGCCGGAACTCCTTCAAGTCTGATTTGCTGCAGCTTGCCTTCCAGCACAGCAAGATGTAGCACACCGTCAGAGAGATCCTGCTCGGTTAAAAACGCGCGGCTGGTGATATACCCGCGGCTGATGTACCAGTCGGATACCGCGTTGGTCAGGTCATTGAGCTGGGTGATATTAAGACATTGCCCAATACGGGAAGCGGTGATTTTTTTTGCTGCAGACGAGGTGAGCAGCGTTGCCCCCGTGAGCTCAACGCGATTGATGATAAAGCACGGGCCTTGCACCGACGGTGTTGTCGCTGGCTGGGGAGCACGCGGCAGCACCACACTACGATTGAGTTCATCACGCTGGCGCTGGTTTTCTTCCAGACGCTGTAACTGTTGCTGCTGAATGTCAGAACGGTCTGCAGGCGAAAGTTCGGCGGCTGAAAGGGGGCCGTCAAGGTACAGAAAAAGACACATCCTGTTATAAAAACGCAACGAACTGATTTTACTGTGGAAATCCCTTTCACATGCCAACTCACTGTAGTGCGTTTCTTTTGTGAGCAATCGTAAATATTTTTTAACACTTAGTAAACACAGGGGAATGATTTTCAGATTCTTCCCTGTAGATTTTCTTAAATAAAAACCTCTGAAGTTTTTCATCCTCTCAAATAAAGCAGATAAATAAGGCGCGTGATAACAAGGCCGCTTTCCTCGCACTGCGCATCTGGCCGTTCATTGTTGGTTTCATCTCACTGGATGGCTTACTATAGGGCAGATTCTAAATTTCAGCTGGGACAACATGAGACCACCGCAAATTACACTTGCTGAAACCGTCACCAGGCATATTGCAATCCGTATCCTCCATGGCGATTTTCCTCCGGGTTGTTCGCTGCCGGGAGAAAACGAACTAGCAGGGCAATATGGGGTCTCCCGGACATCCGTGCGTAATGCGCTGCAGTTCCTGGCGGCCAAAGGTCTTATCGCTATTCAGCCCAAAAAACGCACTACGGTGAATAACCGCGAGATGTGGAATCTGCTGGATGCGGATGTCCTGAGCTGGCTGGCTGAAGGTGAAGTCGGACCTGAACTCGTAGAACAGCTGATGGTGGCGCGCCTCATCTTTGAACCCGATGTCGCCACCCTTGCCGCCCTGAACGCCACCGGCCACGATCTTGCCGCTCTCGAAGATGCACTGAGCCTGATGCGGCGGGGGCAAACAGAGGCGGAACGGGCGTTATTTGAAGAGGGCGATCTCGCCTTTCACCAGGCGCTGCTGCGCGCAACCCACAACCCCTTCCTGCTGGCCCTGGGCAATGCCCTCTCCGCGGCGATGGTTCTCTCATTTCGCCAGACGCTGGAAAAAGATGTGCGCGAGTCACATCCCGCTGTGGACGACCATTTTTTATTGTTTGAAAACATCCGCATGAAACGTCCCGAGGCCGCCCGCCAGCAAATGCGTACCATCCTGCTCAATGCTGCCAGAAAGCATATCTGGAAAGATCTTCCCGAACTCTTCCACTACATCGCTTAACTATTCCTTCAAATAATTTCGATCCGCCTCACGGATCGTGGGGATTTTTTGCCCTAGCATTCTTGTATTACAAGATTAACATGGTTGTATTACCTGAATGAGCAAATACTGGATCGCCGTCGACTGGGGCACCACGAACTTCCGCGCTTTCCTGATGAATGACGCGCAGCGGAGAGAACAAATTTCTCACCCCTGTGGGCTGTTATCGGTGGAGCACGCGCAGTTTGCCGCCACGCTGCAACGCATGCTGATGCCCTGGCTGCAGGAGTATGGAAACTTACCGATCGCGATGGCAGGGATGGTCGGGTCACAGCAGGGCTGGATTGACGTCCCTTACGCACCGCTCCCCTGCACGGCTGGCGGCATTGTGGCGGGTACATATGCCTTCACCGCGCCATGGGGCAGCCCGGCATGGATTATTCCCGGCGTCAGCGGTGCCAGCCATTTCGATCAGCCAGACGTGATGCGCGGCGAAGAAGTGCAGCTTTTGGGCCTGAGCCAGCTCCATCCGGCGGAAAAGCACTTTGCCCTGCTGCCCGGCACGCACAGCAAACATGTGCAGATGCTGGCAGGAAAAATCGCCGCCTTCTCAACGTTTATGAGCGGTGAGATCTTCTCGATCCTGAGCCAGCACTCCCTGCTCGGCAAAAGTTTACCCCCGCAGCAGGAGGATAACAGCGCCTTCCTGCTCGGCGTGAAGACGGCCCTGCGCGGCGCGCCCTTCACCCACCTGATTTTCTCCGCCCGCACGCGCCGCCTTACGGGCGAACTGGCGCCAGCACATGTTCACAGCTATCTCTCCGGTCTGACGATTGGCTATGAGCTGCTGGCAGTGCCGGCCGGACAGCAGGCGTGGGTGGTGGGAAGCCCCGCGCTCGCGGAGCGTTATCTGCTGGCGTCGCGCCTGATGGACCTGACGCTCACCGCAGTCAGCGGCGACGAGTGCTTCATTCGCGGCATCAGCCACCTCTTCTTACTGATTCAGGAAAATGCACAATGACGCCGAACACATTTATGACTCACTGGAGGCTGGAATCGCTGCCGCTGGTCGCTATTCTGCGCGGTATCACACCGGCACACGCCTGCGAAGCGGCTGAAATTCTCCTGAGCAACGGTTTTCACTGGCTGGAGGTCCCTCTCAACAGCCCCGAACCCTATGAATCCATTCGGCTGATGCGCAAAGCCGTGGGCGAACGCGGATGGGTCGGGGCCGGAACCGTTCTCACCCTCGATCAGGTCGATCGGGTTGCCGAGTGCGGCGGCCAGCTGATCATCTCACCCAACTGCGATCCCGACGTTATTCGCCATACGGAAAAGTGCGGGCTGGTGAGCATGCCCGGCGTAATGACGCCGAGCGAGGCATTCAGCGCCCTCGCGGCGGGCGCCAGCGCGCTTAAACTGTTTCCCGCAGAGCATGTTACGCCAGCCGTGACCAAAGCGTTTCGTGCCGTGGTGCCCGGCGATGTCGCCTGTCTGCCGGTTGGCGGAATTCAGCCCGATGCCGCTCAGATGCGCGCCTATCTCCATGCCGGTGCAAACGGTTTTGGCCTCGGCGGCGGGCTGTACCAGGCGGGGATGACCATGAACGCTCTGCGCGAACGCGCGCAGGCTTACCGGCAGGCCTGGCGCGAGTGCGCGGAGTAACACGATGAAACGCGTCGACGCTTTGCCTCTGAAAATCGTCGGTTCATATCGTGCAAGGCTTGGCGAAACGCCGGTCTGGTGCTCGCGCAGCCAGTCGCTACTTTGGGTAGATATTCTTGCGCGGCGCCTCCTGCGCTACTGGCCCCAGGAGAACGATCGCCTCGACATTCACGCGATGCCGCCCTTCACCAGCGCGGTGCTGCTGACGATGCAGGAAGAGATATTTCTGACCGTCAGCCAGAGCGGTGTCTGGCTCTACGATTACGCCCGCAGGCGGCTGACCCCCCTTTGCGATTACCCGGCCGACGCTGTGGGCACGCGGCCCAATGAAGCAGCGATCGCCCCGGACGGTGCCCTGTGGTTCAGCACTATGGACCCGGCGGCAGAAAAAGCCATCGGCAGTTGGTATCGCTTTGCCTGTGGCGACGGCGCGCCGCAGCGCCTGCTCAATAGCCAGCGGGTGCCAAATACCCTGGTGTGGCATGACGACCATATCTGGTTCGCGGACTCGCTCCTGCACCGTTTTTACTGCGCAACTGTTACCGCTTCGCAGATTGTTGAGCTGGCGGCACACGAAGTGGAGGGCATCCCCGACGGGTCAGCCCTCACCGTAGAGGGCCAGCTGATTAACGCCCGCTGGGGCCAGTCGCGGCTGGTACGCTACCAGCTCTCAGGCTCTCGCCTGCAGGATCTCGACAGCCTGACATTACCCGTCACGCAGCCCAGCAGCTGTGCCTTTGGCGGCCCCGACCTGTCAGATCTCTATATCACCTCCGCCCGCGACGGACTTGTGCAACCGAATGAAATGGAAGGTGCCCTGTTACGCATCGCCACCCCGTTAACCGGCCTGCCTGCCGGTCTTTTTGAGCTGTAAAAAAACGAAAACAATCAAGGTGTCATTATGAACACAGCATTGAACCCTACAAAAACTAACCGGCAAACGCTGCTTGTTTGCTTTCTTGCCGCCCTCGCCGGGCTGTTATTTGGCCTCGATATGGGGGTTATTGCCGGGGCGTTGCCCTTCATTGCCAGTGAGTTCAGGCTCAGCAGCCATCACCAGGAAATTGTGGTCAGCGTGATGATGTTTGGCGCGGCGCTGGGTGCCCTGTGCAGCGGGCCGATGTCCTCCAGCCTTGGCCGCAGAAAAAGCCTGCTTTTGGGCGCGGTGCTGTTCGTGGTCGGCTCGGTGGGCTGCGCCTTCTCCGACAGCATGATGGCGCTCTCCCTGTTCCGCTTTATTCTCGGCCTGGCCGTAGGGGTGGCGTCCTTTACCGCCCCGCTGTATCTGTCCGAGATCGCGCCGGAGCGCATTCGCGGCAGCATGATCTCTCTCTATCAGCTGATGATTACCATCGGGATCCTCGCGGCCTTCTTGTCCGACACCGCCCTGAGCGCGGGCGGCCACTGGCGCTGGATGCTCGGCGTGATCACCTTCCCGGCTATCGTCCTCTTTCTCGGCGTGCTGTCGCTACCGGAGAGCCCGCGCTGGCTGGCGATGAAGGATCGTCACGCGTTGGCCGGTAACGTCCTGAAGCTGCTGCGTAACACCGATAAAGAGGCCCAGCGCGAACTGGATGAAATACGCGAAAGCGTGAAGATGAAACAGCGCGGCTGGCAGCTGTTCCGCCACAGTCCGCCCTTTCGCCGTTCAACATACATGGGCGTGCTGCTGCAGTTTATGCAGCAGTTCACCGGCATGACGGTGATCATGTATTACGCGCCTAAAATCTTCGAAATTGCCGGGTTCTCCTCCACGCGCGAACAGATGTGGGGCACGGTGATCGCCGGTCTGATTAACGTCCTGGCGACGTTTATTGCCATCGCCCTGGTCGACAAATGGGGGCGCAAACCGATCCTCAAGCTGGGCTTTGCCGCTATGGCGGTTTGCATGGGGATCCTCGGCTACATGTTCCACAGCGGCATCACCAGTCTGACCGAACAGTATGCCGCCGTCATCGTGCTGCTTTGCTTTATCACCGGTTTTGCCATGAGCGCCGGCCCGCTGATTTGGGTGCTGTGCTCGGAGATCCAGCCGCTGGCGGGCCGCGATTTTGGCGTCACCTGCTCCACGATGGCGAACTGGATCGCCAACATGATCATCGGCGCGACTTTCCTGACGCTTATCGACACCATTGGCAGCCCTGGCACCTTCTGGCTGTACGCCGTGCTGAACCTGGTGTGTATCGTTCTGACCATTCTGTTTGTGCCTGAAACGAAAAACATTTCGCTGGAGGAGATCGAACGCAATCTGATGAACGGCGAAGCGCTGCGCAACATCGGGCAGAAAAAACCTGACGCTGCCCTGGAGAGTTTTTCATGAACAACAGCCTTGTGAAAGGAACGACAGGAAAGGGCGTTGAATCGCGGGTTTACGCGAAGATCACCCGGCGCCTGATCCCCTTTTTGATCCTCTGCTATTTCTTTGCCTATCTGGACCGCGTCAACGTCGGGTTCGCCAAACTGCACATGCAGGATGCGCTGAACTTCAGCGACACGGTCTACGGGCTGGGCGCAGGCATTTTTTTTATCGGCTATTTTCTGTTTGAGATGCCCAGCAACCTCCTCATGCAGCGTTTCGGGCCGCGCTTCTGGATCGCCCGCATCATGGTGACCTGGGCGGTACTCTCGGCGGGAATGATTTTTATCACGACGCCCACCCAGTTCTACGTGCTGCGCTTTTTGCTCGGCGTGGCGGAAGCCGGCTTTTTTCCCGGCATCGTTTTCTATCTCACGCTGTGGTTCCCCTCCTGGCGCTCCGCCCGCACCCTCGGGCTGTTTATCCTGGTGACGCCGCTTTCGACGATTATCGGCAGCCCGCTGTCGGGCCTGATCCTGAAAGTGTTCGAGGGCGTCGACGGTTTACACAACTGGCAGTGGCTGTTCCTGGTGGAGGCGATCCCGTCATTCCTGCTGGCCTTCGTGGTGCTGCGCTACCTGGATAACGACGTGAAATCGGCCAGATGGCTGTCGGATGCGGAAAAACAGGTGGTGATTGACGATCTGGCGAAAGATGACGCCAACCGTCAGCGCGCCAGCCAGGGCAAAGTGGACAGCACCCTGAGAGGGATGCTCAGCAACGGCTACGTCTGGCTGCTGGCGCTGGTCTTTTTCAGCTTCAACATCGGCTACTACGGGATCAACTTCTGGCTGCCGTCCATCATCAAAAGCTCCGGCGTGAATGACGATTTCCACATCGGCCTGCTCGCCGCCCTGCCGTACCTCTTTGGCGCCTGCTTTATGGTGTGGAACAGCCGTCACTCGGATCTGAAACAAGAGCGCCGCTGGCACATCGCTATTCCGGCGACGATCGGCTGCGTTGGCCTTGCTCTTAGCGCGTATTGCAGCGGTTCGACCTTCTGGATGATGGCGTGGATCTGCCTGGCGATGTCCGGCACCCTGGCGCTGATCCCAACCTACATCAGCCTGCCCGGCGCCCTGCTCTCCGGCACTGCCGCCGCTGCGGGCATCGCCTTCGTGAACTCCATCGGCAACCTTGCCGGTTTCTTTGGCCCGACGGTGCTCGGCTGGCTGAAAGATGCCACCGGACGCACCGACACGGGTTTGTACATTCTTGCCGGTTTTCTGCTGCTGTGCGCTCCGCTGATCCTGGCGCTGCCCGCCCGCCTGGCAAACCCGCGAAAAGTGGTTCCTGAACCTGAACAGAGCGATGCGCAGCCGGATGCTGCCCGTCACATGAGTCGTTAACGTAAGAAAGAGATGAAGCATATGAGTGGATGTGGAGGATGTGCCAGCTGCGGCACGCATTTCAACCCAATCCTTGAAGGTGATGACGGCGCGCTGAAACGTGCGCTGTATAAATCGATGGGCCATACGGACGAACAGCTGCGTCGCCCGGTCATTGCCGTGGTGAACAGCTACACCAATGCAACGGCGGGGCACGCCAATCTGAATGAGCTGACGGCCAAAGTGCTCGAAGGCATTGAAGAGGCGGGCGGGGTCGGCATGGTGTTCGGCACCATCGCCCCGTGCGACGGTATCGCCGAAGGGCATCTGGGGATGCGCTATATTCTCGCCGCCCGCGAGGTGATTGCCGCCTCCATCGAGGTGATGATGCGCGCGCACCGGTTCGACGGGATGGTGCTCCTCGGCTCCTGCGACAAAATCGTCCCCGCCATGCTGATGGCGGCCGCGCGCCTCGACATCCCGGCGATTTTGGTCAACGGCGGGCCGATGTATCCAGCTGAATACAAAGGAAAACACTGGGACGGCAACATCGTTACCGAAGCCATCGGCTGGAAGAAACGCGGCGAGATCAGCGAAGAAGAGTTTGCCCACATCGAGAACATCGCGGAGCCAGGCCCCGGCTCATGCACCATGTATGGTACGGCAAATACCATGTGCTGCATCAGCGAAGTGCTCGGCATGAGCCTGCCGGGCAGCAGCACGCTGCCGGCGGTATCACAGGCGCGCCGCGACTGCGCCATTGCTACCGGGCGTCAGGCGGTAAAGCTGGTGCAAAACGGCGTTAACGCCCGTCAGGTCATCACCCCTGAATCCATTCGCAATGCGATGGTCTATCTGCTGGCAACAGGCGGTTCCACCAACGCCATCCTTCATCTACAGGCGATCCATTACGAAGCCGGGCTGGGCCACCTGCCGCTCTCAGCCTTTGATGAGCTTAGCCACCGGGTGCCGCTGGTCGCCTCGCTCTATCCGGCCTCGGAACACGACATGATCGACTTCTGGGAGGCGGGCGGCGTCCAGGCCGTAGAGAAAGAAATCAGCACGCTGATGGATCTTAACGCCCTGACGGTTGCCGGACAAACCAAAGGCGAACTGCTGGCACAGGCTAAACGCAGCTGCCGCCCGGAAGTGATCCACTCGCTGGCTATCCCGGTGCGTAACGAA
Organism: uncultured Enterobacter sp.; assembly: GCA_946477805.1. Taxonomy (GTDB): domain Bacteria; phylum Pseudomonadota; class Gammaproteobacteria; order Enterobacterales; family Enterobacteriaceae; genus Enterobacter. Next base: position 222 of record CAMKZP010000060.1, on the reverse strand, counting down.
GCGGGCGTGGCTGTGCTGCACGGCAATCTTTCACCGCTCGGCTGCGTGGTGAAGCCAGCGGCGGTACCGGAAAACCTGATGGTGTTCCGTGGCCCGGCGGTGGTGTTCAACAGCGAGCAGGAGTCCGTCGACGCGATTATGTCCGGGCAAATTCAGCCGGGCAGCGTGCTGGTACTGCGCTACGAAGGGCCAAAGGGCGGGCCGGGCATGCCGGAAATGTAT
>CAMKZP010000059.1 GCA_946477805.1 uncultured Enterobacter sp. | reverse complement strand
TGCGGCCGCGCAGCTCCGTATAGTGAGCCGTGAATAGTTCGGCCAGGTAGACGAACTGATCGCCCTGTACGTCCTGATTCAGAAGCGAATCGGCCTGCCCCAGATAGAAATTCACTGAGGGGTCAGGGTAGCGGGTTTTATCGGCAAACTCGGGAAAGTCGGTGCGGAACTGCTCGTTAGTCGGAAGCCTGCTGTTTTTTGGCATTTTTCGCGTCCCCGCCGGTGTTATCGGTTTTGTCCGTGCTGTCGGCAGGTTTACCGCCTGCTGGTGCCTGAGCGGCTGCCAGCTGCGCTTTCAGGTCTGTGTTCTCATTCCCCAGCGCGGTGATGGTTTTTTCATGCTCAGCCAGCTGCGCTTTCAGGGTGTTATTTTCTTCTGCCAGGAGAACAAGGCTCGCGGAAAGGTCTTCATTGCTCTGCTCGTTCGCCAGGTCGGCTTCGTCAATCGGGCGCGCATAGGCTTTAAAGGCCCAGTGGTCCTTAACTTCTTTCGGGAAAGAAGAACTGTCATGGATGCCCTGAGACAGCTCAAATTTAGAACCGTCGGAAAAGCTGAGAGTCGCGCCACCGGAAACAACGTATTTCATGTTTTTGCTCCATAAAAAAAGGCGGGTTTCCCCGCCTGTTTCAGGTTAAGACGCCGGAACGTCCAGGTAAGAGATCGTATTGGAATACGGGGTTTCCACCTGGCCCAGCTTGCCGTAGTAAGTGGTCAACTGCTGCAGACCACGATATTCCAGCGGCGTGTTCAGCAGAGGTACCATTGGGAAGCGAACGTATTTTTCGTCCTGGGTGTAAGCAACGATACGATGCGCACCACCAGCGCCGCGCTTGGAGGCCCACTTGATGGAGACGATCTCCAGTGGCGTGCCGTTTTCCTGGAACGCGATAGTGTTAATCTTCACGTATTCCAGCACAGAGATATTCCCTGCAGAGGAAACCTTTTTGCTCGCCAGCAGGCCGAACAGCTCCGGAGCCAGGCCGATTTTCGCCGGGCAGACCGCATAACCAGAACGAACCCAGCCATCAGACAGCACCAGGTTGATATCCTGAACAATCACATCCGGATCGGTAGTTGCGGTCCACGCTGCAGCTGCAGCAACAGGGGTAACATCCGGCAGGTTCAGCAGGCCAGCAACGCCGAGCTCGCTATCACCGATATAAACCTGTTCGTCGGTGTCCATGTTCCATTTCAGCTTCATGCCTTCGTATTTCTGGACATCAACGGGGCGGCCCAGCTTCTGGGCAGAAATCAGTTCCGGTACCGTCCAACTGATTTCCTGTCCCCACAGGGTGAGGTTGTTACGGGTAGGCTGAATGTCAAGTTCGATACCAGGTATGGCGGTTGCCTTTTTACCGATCCAGTTTTTACCGTTAGGGTTCGGACCGCCAACACCGACGAAATTGGTATTCGTGAAGGATGACACTTCATCAGCGATAGAAACGTCGCTGCGCAGCGGCATGTCGCGTGACCATTTGTAAGAAACCAGAGGCATGTTCAGCGACTGATCCATACGCTCCAGTTCGCCGATGAGAAACGCGCCGGTGGAGTCGATGGTCGCTCTGTCAAATGTAAACATTAATTATTCCCTCAGATGTTATACGCGATTTCAATACGGCCGTCGGCTTCACCCGGCCCCATGACCTCTGCATTTGGCAGCTGAGGTGTATTTGATGCGGTGGAGTCCGGAGACAGCACAAAGGAGCCAATCGGGCTTTGGGTGGTGCCACCAGCCACGCGAACGTAAACCGGATCGCCTTTCTTGGCGGTCGTCGCGTTGCCGGCAGTCGCCATCACGCAGATATAACCGCGTTTAAGGTTGTCGCCGACCTGATTGGCGGTCACACCGATGTAAGCCAGATCAAGAGCGGAGGTAATCGGGAACGGACGAACCAGAATCCCTTTCACTTTGCTGATGGTGTCGCCAGACTCCAGCGGAACGAATTTATCGTTCACGTATTTACCCGCCAGACCGTAGGACGCGAACAGCTTTGAATGGTCCAGGTTTACCGGCTCGATGGTGAGATCACGAGGACGGGTAACGCCCCCGGCAATGCCCAGGGGAATGCGCGTTAAATATGCAGTACCTGCCATGATGATTTACCTTATTTGTTTTTTGCCCAGAATTCGGCGTTGACCTTGTTCAGTTCTGCCGGGGAAAGGTGCTTAGTGCTGATTGCGCTGTCTGTGGTGCGTGAAAAGTTGTTCAGCGGGATCAACTGGTTTTTTGCCTTATGCAACGCCACAGCGGCAGTAAACACCGCGTCAACCGTAGCCTTTGGCGCTTTGTAGAAATCATCCACGCCGAACGATTTCAGGCTGTCACCGGTGCGCATTGCGTGATTCAGCACCTGACGTTTCAGGCTTTTATCACCTGCAGGCTGGAAGCCAGGGCAGATAATTTCCGCATCGGCAATCAGGTTGCGCTTAAAGGCTGCGTCACCCGTTACTTTGCGGTTTTCTTCTTCGTCTTCGTCGGTGGTCATGTTGCCCGGGTCCGGATCGCCGTCGGTGGTTTTACCCTCCAGCTTTTCCAGACGAACCAGCAACGCTTTCGCCCAGGCCGGAATTTCTTCATCGCCCGTGCCGGTTTTGTCTTTGTTCGGATCGTCTTCGTCCGTGGTGGTGGTGCGATTGCCTTCAGGCAAGGCGGTGGCCTGTGAAGGAATGTTGATGGTGATAGAGGAACCGGGGATTGAAGGCATGCCATCAGACGGCATATCCGGCGCTTCGTCGATGAGTTTTGCCAGCGCATCCTCATCTTTCGTCTTAATGGCCTGAGCCAGTTTTTTAAGCCATGACATTACAGGCTTCTCCTTTGTTGTTGATGGGATGGAATCCCCGATTGCACAGCGGCCACCAGCACGCCCCCGGTCGATGCCGACAGCGAGGTGGTTACCTGTGATTTGGTATTGCTTGCCCTTGCCGGGTGCCAGCTGCTTGTACTGCGCGTCATAGCCACAGCTGACATCGGTCAGGCCCGAATTCACCGCGTCGATTGCTTCCTGGCGTTTAATCAGCACATCAGCAATGAGCAGATCCGATTTATCGCCGGTGCCGCGCCGGACGTTCTGAATGTGTCCATGCGCCAGCTCTGCGAAGTTAGAAGGGTTCACGAAAACGATGTTGCCCAGACTGTCCTCTGGATGCCCCAGCGTGACGGCTACGCCCTCAAAGCTCGCCATCGTCTCCGGGGAAAACACCTCGTCTTCTGTTCGCCAGACCGTCACCGTGCCGGTGCCGTCCGGTTCGAGGTCGATTTCCTCAGGCAAATAGACCTGCGTCCCTGTGCGTGCGATCGGCACGTCTTTACATAGCAGCGAGCCGTCTGCCTGCAGATAGCGCGTTTCGCCCAGGCGTGTAGTGAAGAAATATTTCATGGGTTACCTGCTCGATTACGGGCAACAAAAAGGCCGCTCAGTGGCGACCTTGTGAGATGGGAAAAATGTTCGAAATAATGGGCTATTTAACATAAGGGTTCTTACCCGCACCGGCGAAAATGGACTCGATTAAAATGCCCCCTTAAAGCCGTAAAAGTAGCGATTAACTGGTCTGAAAATCGGCATTTTCGAATGCAACATTTTCACAACATTTCACGGGTATTGCAGTTCGCATGAAATGAATGCTCAAAGCCGTATTTTTCATTTTCTCGGTGCAGGAATCTGTACTTCAGGCCAGCATTTGCAGTTCGGCAAACATCCGGCGTGTCCGGTCATACCGTCCAGCGTCGGCGGGTTATCCCAGCGCACAAATTTATCTTTCATCTTGCGGTGAGAATCGCGCGTTCCGGCCCCCTCGATACGCCACCAGTAGCCCTCTGATCCAACCGAAAGGGCTCTGGCCTGCGTCAGCGCGCCGGTAGCTCGTCCAATCTCTGTACGGGCAATCAGCTGCGCCCTGCTGGCGGCCACGTCACCGGAGGCCATGATCATCTCGTAGAGCTCGTCCGGACGTTCACCAGTGATAACCGCCTGCATTGCGCGCTGTTGTATGTCCATCACGCGATCGGCTGCTTCCAGCGGCAGGGACTTCATCAGCTGAATCTGGCGGTACACGACATCCTGCGCCACCTGCCCGACGGGGGTATTACCAACCACATCGCGCAGGCCAGCGCCGATTTCCTCTGATACCGATTTCCACTGATTCCATTCCTCCTGCTCGACCTGGGCAAACATCCTTCGCCCGATCTGCTCTGCCCAGTCGTTGATTACCTCGGAATAGTCCACCAGCGTTTTCGAAATGCTGTCAGCGCTGGCCTGTGAACCATCGTAGGTACCATCGACGATCTGCCCTATCTGGTTTGCTATCGCCAACAGGCTTTTTCGATACTGGATCTCCGAACGGCGGCGGAGGGATGGTTTCAGGTTCATCCTCCTCCCACTGGGCCTTCGCATCTTCTATGTCCTCGTCAGTGATAGAACCACCGATGCCAATCACATCAGAAATGTTCCTGAGGTCGTTAAGCGCTGCTGCAGACGTCATCCCGAGCTCACGAACGGCGGTACCGAGTGCGGTAACCACATTGTTCGCCATCGCTGCACGGTCCACGTCTGACATTTCCCAGAGCTTGTTAAACTCGAAAGTAAAATCGTCAGGTAGTGGTTCACCGAACAGAGAACGCCAGGAGATATCTAGCAGCCAGCGGATGTGGCGACGTAAGCGTCTCTCCTGCAGCGAGTTAACCCGGCTGTAGTAGTTTTCCAGATCGCCGTCGCCGGTGTTGAAACCTGCAGGGGACTGCCCAAATAAACGAACGAGAGGAATTCCCGTCGCGCCGGAAACTTGCTCAGCAAAGCGCAGAAGGACATCAGCGATACCCGCAAACGTATAGCTGTGGGTTTCGAACTTATCCTTACCATCCATGATGGTCATGCCTTCGATGGTCTGGAACTGACGTATCATGTCCAGGTGCTTCATCAGCGCCTTTTCAAGGTCGCCTCCGGTAGCAAGAATTTTGCGCAGGTCTTCAATGCTGTAGGTTCGCAGATGCGCTTTGTGGATCAGCTGTGTGGTGCCGACGGTCGCAGTATCAAACGCCTCGATACGCTCGAAAATACGCTCCACAACAGACATCCCCCAGCCGTTTTCCGTCTGGGCCTGCTGGAAAGGAAGCGTATCGCCCTCCATGCGGATAACGCGGCTATGGTGGATCTTCCAGGGGGGAATCCCCTGCTGGTTCGTGATTACCTTGTAATATTTCGGTTTCCCAAAATCGGGACCGTAATCGGTAACGAGATCGTAATAACTCGGGTTAACCATCCAGCGGTCAAGGCTCATCACGCCCTTAAACTGCCCTTCTTTGATGCGATCCAGTTTCAGCGGGGAGGACATATCCTGCCCTTCAAGCAGGACCACCAGCACCGCGCCACCGTACAATCGTGACCATTTGAGGTTATCGTTAAGACCATCCCATATAGCGAGCTCATCCCAGAAGGTTTCGAGCTTGCCCTTTTGTCCGGGTTTCAGCTTTGAGCTGATGTTAATCCCCTTGCGGGTCATATCATCAGCCATCGCGTCCACACCGGCACCAACGAGGAACGATGAACGATACGCAAACTCCAGCATCACCCTGTTACGGCTGATGTACCCGGGCATGTACATTCCGCCCGTCTGTATGTTTCTGGTGTCGCTGCCAAGTTTAGCCGTGAAATTGTTGTACCCGTCAGCTGTCGCAACGGGCTTTTGTGCGCCGTTCTGGCGTTTCTTACGGGACATGTCACGCTCCGGCCAGTTTGGCCCAATTATCAAGAGAGGAATCCATCGGCGCGTAGTTAATCATCACGGCGTCGGCGAGGTTCGGCGATTTTGTACCTTCCGGCTGTTTATCCACGAGGATTTTACCCACGGCGTTCTTCGACCATGTAGGCTGTGAAAGCTCCATCAGCAGGCGGTCAATATTTTCTATCTCGCTGCTTATCGAAATGATTTCGTCGGGGTTGTAGTCCATCCCGTTCAGCGCGCGGAAGGTGTTGCGAAACAGCTTGCGAAGATGCCACCAGCTCTGTGCTTTCGCGTTCGCGAAGAAGTCTTTATTCAGGCGCGCCGCTTTACCGTTATCACCAGGAACGGCTTCATCTTCCGGATCGAATACGCTACCGCTACCACGGAAAGGCGTAGCTGTGATTGTTCCCCGGCCTTCAGCCTGCCTGAGTTCGTTTATCACGCGGGCATCACCACGCGCCCCCGCACCCAGACCGTCCTCATCGAAGCGGAACTCATCCAAACCGTAATCGTCACAGTAACCAAACGATTTAACGACAGAGGCGTAGATGTCGCTGCCAATGCCAGACCATTCGTGAACGTTCTGCAGAAGGAAGCCATAGCGGCAAGAAAAGCCGTTTTTGTCTTTCCCTTCGTCTGCGATATCCATTGCGCCGAGGCGCTGGCCGCTGGGCTGGATACCCAGTTTGATATGCGCGTCGACGGCAGCCTGCACCCATTCAGAAGGAATGAGAATCCCCTCTGTGGATGCGCTGTAGTTCAGGTCCAGTTCCTGAGCAACGATAATCGGATCATCAATTTTCAGACATTCGTTGCGGTACCACTCTTCATCCTTGCGCGGGTCGCTGCGCCAGTGGAACGTAAACACCGGGATATTTCCGCTGTGGCGCTTTTTAGCAAACGGGTTATTCATGCCGTTGACCGAAGAGAGGTCTATACGGCATCGGGTAGTCTGTGATAGCGCAGCATCGATGAGAAATGGCCGTTTGAGGAATGCCGACTCATCCACGAAATAAAGCGTGGTACGGTCACCACGGCCAATGTTATCGCCAGCCTCTCCCTTAATGACCGCGCCCGTTTCCGGGAACTCCACGCGCATGTAAGGGGCATGTTTTTTGTCACTCCATGAACCGCGAAACTCAACCGGCAGCAGCTCGACAAACTTCCGTGCCTTCCAGAACAGCGCTTTCGGGTCGCCGGTGCTATCGACATATTCCTCTTTACGGGAACCGAACCCGATCACCATTTCTTTGTTGAACAGGCAAAGCGAACAGGCCAGACCGATAGAGGTCCAGCTCAGCCCCATTTCTCGGCTTTTTTCTGTCAGTCCATGCTCAAGACTGGCGCGCCTGTCCATGATCCAGTGAATCCATTCCTCCTGGCGGGGGAACAGCAAAAACGGGATGGTGGCAGGCAGACCATAATCGAGGTTACGCGGGTCCGTCGTCATACCCCAGTCGATGATGAACTGGGCCGGGTTAGTGCGGTAAAACTCACGGAGTGCCGGAAGCATTTCAGGCGCTTTCCTGATCCGCTCCAGCCTCTCCATTCTCCACTCAAACACGGCGGTATAGTCCGGTTTGCGGAAGTCAAAGGGGAACGGGATCGGCACAGAAAAATTCCTCAAAAACGCCCCGATTTAACATAATGGTCGTTACCCGCACTGGCGCAACAGCACCCATCACGCAAAAGGCGTGAAGCCTCTGTTTTGAACAGAAAAGTGGTCAAATCGGGATGAATAAAACGTGCATAAAACGGGTCAAAAAGTGCATAGCGTTTTTACGGTTCGAAACGCCTGTTTTTGCAATTTTCAGCCCAGGTATTTTTTGTAGATATCGGCTGCTTCCTGCGGGGTCAGGTTCGCCGCGTCGGCTTTGGCTGCCTCGTCCATATTGTTGAACGGTTCGAAAATTTTCGGTGCTCCCAGCTCCATTAGCAGGGTTGCCGGAACTTTTACCCCCTCAGCCTCAAGCAGCTGTGCTGCCTCCAGCGCGGAGTATTTTCCGGCCACCTTGTGTTTCATCACCTCGCGAAGCACATCACGCTGACGTTCTTCCTCGCTATAGACGCTGGTACCAAGACCGAGCACTTTTGAGAAAACAGCAATATCGTTGTGCGTGGGCAGCACATCTTCAATCGTGGTTTTCACACCATCCGGCGATGTGGTGACAACCTTCCGTTTGCGAACGTCCAGGCTCTTACCGGCGACGCGGTTTATTTTCTCTCTGAGAGCTTCGCGAGCCTCAGTGAAAGCGCGCTCAAACTCGATATTCTCTTTACGCCAGCGACGGATCGTCGTCTCGTCCACACCTAAGCGCTGAGCAACCATCCGATTGCTGATTTTGCTACGGGCTAATGCCATGTCCATAACGATACCGACGTAGGCTTTTCTGAAGCTTTTTTTAGGAGCCATACTTCCGCCTAAGTCAATGTGATTATTTTTTGTTCAAAATCCAATTTCTCCGATCCGGGTGCGGCGTATCACGCGGTAAATTCTGGCGTGCAGGCCGCGTCCTCTCTGGTGCCAAGTGCGGCATATCAGAGGGGGTAAAAATGCGGCATATCCTTTTTTTCGGGAAAACTGCGATTTGATGCCCGGAGGCCGCGCAGAATGGGGAGATAGTGGATCGCCCTAATATTTCCACTATGTGGATAACTCAGTCCAAATCCATCTCCACCACTTCACCGAACAGGTGACCGTAAACGTCCATTGTGGTTTTGATGTTCGAATGACCAATAAGTCGGGAAACCTTCAAAATATCGACGCCTTTGTTTGCCAGGCGAGATACAGCAAAGTGGCGAAGATGATGGAATCGCTTAATGCCATAGTCGTTCAGGGTTCTGACGAGAACCCCCTGAGTGCCGTAGCTGGTAGCGAGGCATGCGCCGGTAAACTGGTTGCAGATAAGAGGCTCAGAGGTACCGAGTTTACTTTTATCCAGCAGCGCGAAAAGCTCACGCGGCATCCGTACCCGGCGCTCCACTCCTCTTTTCAGCCCCTCATGTATAACGCCGTCAACAACATGCCCCCGGATGTCGATCCAGTCGGCTGACACGTCGTTATAAGTAACCGCCAGAGCCTCACCGATGCGCAGGCCACAAATCCCCAGCCAGCACGCTATACGCTCACGAACTGGCGCATTATTCAGTAGCTCCCTGACCGATGATGACGGCGGTATGGTGATGGGTCGACGCTTACGGCGCGCGGGACGGTCAACAGGGTTAAAAGTGATGAGCCGTTTTTCCACCAGCAGGAAGAAAGCCGAACGAATCCAGCGATGGCAGCCGGTACGAACCGAATCAACGATATCGCGATGGCTGATATGGAGGATATTTTTTCCCAGTATCGGCCCGTCTACAGCGAGAAGATCATGACGGCATTTCGTATAAGACGACAGACGTATGATATTTTTTTCCAGCTTTCCAGCCTGATAACCAAGATAAAACAGAATTAACTTTCTGAAAGTCCAGGAATTGTCTATTCCGGTCCAGCTGGCGGTTCGACAGTCCAGCTCGATATTCTGTTTTTGCCAGAAAAAATGTGCAGCATCATCAATATTCTTAAAAATACGACGGCGTCCATTGCCGGACTTTTCATCCTTCCAGTGGACATAATATTTTGATAATCCGCTGGCACCGGCAGAAAATTTTATAGATGCCATACGAAATAACCCTCTTAAAATTCATTATCAAAGCCATACCACTTTTCTCGATGAACGGCTTTTGTAATAAATTAATCGGCATCTCTCTTGGTCACGATTACCATCACTCCCGTCGCTGGACTCCATGCCCATATTTTGAAAGGCGGGTTAACCGACATCTTCATTTCCGAGTGGCTAATAGTTAAAGCTACCGGCTTATCATCTGAGTCAGACCAGCAAAATTCACCGTTTATTGCGCTAATAAAGGCTGTTTCAGAGCCGCTGGTTAACTGTACGGGATCGCCAGTTAATTGGATTATTTCCGTTGCCATACACCCTCCTAAGCTAAAACAAAATCAGGCGCTGACGGCGTAACAATAAACTGCTGCGCCCTCTCAGGTATCGCGCCGTAAATCACATCAATGTGAAAGCCTGTCTGCGTGGTCGGCTCTTTGATTACCTCGCCAGTATCGGGGTTAGATTCGCCGTCGTCGTTATACAGCACGCCTCTCACGGCTATCTGCAACTCAGGGGATGGAATGATCCAGCCCGCCTCTTTTGACCACCAGCCCGTTGCTGAGCGAGCTGTTTTCTCGTCTGGAAATTGCAGGTACTTCATTTCAGTGCCCTCGCGAACTGAATGCGGGTGATGTAACGACTGCCCCATTCGACTGCCGCCTGTGGCAACTGGATATCAGCGCCGTCAGCAGGAAAATTAATATCAGCCGTTGTGCCGTCGGAATAACTGACACGGATTGAGGTTGCAAATCCCCCTGGGTTTTTCACCGAGGCAAACGCTGCGGCTCGTGTAACTGCGCTGGTACCATCAGGGGCAATGACAGAGCTCAACACTGTGCCGCTTGTGGTGTTCGGCCTCCACAAGCGGGCACCGCTGCGACCGTCCCCGTCATAAATGCCGTATTTGTTAACAGCTAATCTCAGTTCGCGTAGAGTGATTACTGCCTCTGACGGCACTGTGTACTGTGACCAGACACGAAACACACCGCCGCAGTCAATCACGCCACTGGATTTTGCGTAGCCATACAGCTCGCCGGGCACGTATTTTGTTCCGTCCCAGTTAAATTGTGCATAGCTCTCCGTCGTATAACCTGTTGCTCGGTGAATGGCGCGTAGCATCATGCCTTCAGCGTCAGGGATGTGGCTCACATAGCAGGAGTCAATGAGATCGCCCTTCACAGCGAGCGCAGACAATGAGCAGCGCGCATAATGCTCATCCCTGGCTGAATTCTCTGTATATGCGTAAAAATTCAACTCCCCGCCGGGGCCGGTCACCGCGTCGCCTTGTGTTACGCCAATCAGCTGAGAAATTGATGTTGCATAGTTCGTAGCCTGAGGTTCTGGCTCATGACGCCCGACAGGCATGCCATCTCGATATTCCAGCGGCCACGCGTTCGGCTCCGCAAACTGTATCGTCCCGTCCGCTGCGTGAAACGCATGATGTGACGCGCACTGATACTTCAATCGCGGGTCCAGTTTCTCGGATGTCAGATCGATGTCGCTGAGGTCTGCGCTACCACTATTCCCCGTCCTGCCGAGCACAACGGCGCCAGGGATAAAAATTCCATTCATTTTCTGCTCCGTTGTTTGGAGTACCACTGGTATTTAGTGAATGCCTGGTGTAATGCCTTATCCCCTTTTGGCGATATCCCGGTGCTTATTCGCTTGAGGAGATAACCATAAGGAAATTAAATGTTTTTTTACGCTTGTTGTTTTGAATAAAGGTGCCAGGCTCAACTGGACTCTGATGAGGAGAATGCCAACTCCAGGGAATCATCCATAAAAAGAGCGTGTGAAACTGAGACTCCTGTAGCCCTCCTTGTGGGGGCTTTTTTTTCCAAAAAAAAGCCAGCTCGGACAGAACTGGCTGGGTCTAGCAGTAAGTAAGTAGCACTTCACACTTAGTTCGACGTGTCCCCTATTCCCTTAGCCTTGCATTCAGATGCCGGGTGCCTCCCGGTGGATTCGCGTCACTCCTCAAATCCGCAACGTTACGTCCAGCAGTGACTAGTTGCCCCTCCGCTCAGGGGGATTCATCTGTATGACAAAGCGGTCGAATCATGCGTGCAATAAAAATGTAGCTGATGGATGAGATTAAGTTGTGAGCTTTGTAAAAAAACTTCACTAATCATTCATTCCGTATACCCGTAAGGCATTAGGAGAATGCGGAGTTTTTGTCACTTTAAACTATTTATTAATACACCTTTCTACTTTACAGAAATGAATTACATTTACATTCTCCTTGTAATGATGACTCCTTTGGTCTCCCTTCCGAATTGGTGGATTTCATTTCGGACTGTCTCTTATACA
>CAMKZP010000058.1 GCA_946477805.1 uncultured Enterobacter sp. | reverse complement strand
CGGCAGCGTCAGATGTGTATAAGAGACAGATCTTATTTATTAATACGAAATATCGGCAAAAGATTGCTTATCTTTAGTTTTAATACGGGTAATCCGAACTCTGTGGAATAAAAGAACAGCGCCCGTGGGGTTGAGGGAGAATAATTTGCTCCAGGCGGAATATCTGGAGCAAATTCAGGGCATAAATTCTACTGCATGAGGAATTTTTCTAGGAATTGACGGGTTCGCGGCTGCTGCGGCTCTGCAAAGAGCGCTTTCGCTGGCCCCTGCTCGACGATGCGCCCCTGATCCATAAAGATGGCCCTGTCAGCCACATCGCGCGCAAAGCTCATTTCGTGCGTCACAATGACCATCGTGCGTTTTTCCTGCGCCAGCTGGCGGATCGTATTCAGCACCTCCCCCACCAGCTCGGGGTCGAGCGCTGAGGTCGGCTCATCGAACAGGATCACGTCCGGGCGCATCGCCAGCGCGCGGGCAATCGCCACGCGCTGCTGCTGCCCGCCCGAGAGACGGCGCGGATAGCTGGTCTCTTTGCCTGCCAGCCCGACCTTCGCCAGCAGCGCGCGCGCGCGGACCGTGGCCTCCTCTTTCGGCTCACCCTTAACGATGACCGGCCCTTCAATAATGTTCTCCAGCACCGTACGGTGTGGGAAAAGATTAAAGCTCTGGAACACAAAACCCACGTGCTGGCGCAGACGGCGGATTAACCCTTTCTGCTGGCTCATGGATTTGTCGGTATCAATGGTGATATCCCCCACCCGGATGGTGCCGCCTTCAGGCTGTTCGAGCAGGTTAATGCTGCGCAGAAGCGTGGTTTTCCCCGAACCGCTCGGCCCGATGATGGCCACCACTTCCCCCTGCTCCACCTCAAGATCGATTCCATGCAGCACCGTTTGCCCGTGAAATTTTTTCACCAGGTTTTTGACGTCGATAGCACTCATTTCGGATCACGCTCCTGGCGGTTAAGCTGGTTTTCAAAGTAGTTTTGCAGCGCGGACAGCACCGTTGCCATAACCCAGTAAATAAGCGACGCCGCCAGATACATGGTAAAGACCTCAAGCGTACGCGAGGTGATGAGCTGCGCCTGGCGGAACAGCTCCGGCACCTGAATGGTCGCGGCGAGCGAGGTGTCTTTCACCAGGCTGATAAAGCTGTTGCTGAGCGGCGGTAGCGCCACGCGCGCGGCCTGGGGCAGGATCGCCCGGCGCAGGGTTTGCCACGGCGTCATGCCGATGCTGGCAGCGGCTTCCCACTGCCCCTTATCGATGGAGGAGATTGCCGCGCGCAGCGTTTCGGACGTGTACGCCGCGGTATTCAGCGACAGCCCAATCATCGCCGCCGGGATTGGGTCCAGCTCGATGCCGAACTGCGGCAGGCCGTAGTAGATCATAAAGAGCTGGGCGATAAGCGGCGTGCCGCGGAACACGGAAATATAAAACCGCGCCAGCCAGCGTACCGGCAGCACGGGCGACATGCGCATCAGGGCCAGCACAAACCCGAGCACCAGGCCGAAGAACATCCCGCCGATACTGAGCTGTAAGGTGAACACCGCCCCCTTCAGCAGGAACGGCAGCGAATCAATAACCAGTTGAATACTTTCTTGCATTATTCTTTTTCGACCTGATTTTTAGACGTGAGGATGATAGGCGAACAGCGCAGGCGCCCCGCCGGTATGAACGAACAGGATCGGCCCTTCATCCTTAAAGCGTTTTTGCGCGATGCCGTCGATAAGCCCCGCCATGGCTTTACCGGTATAGACCGGGTCCAGCAGGATCCCTTCCAGGCGCGCCAGCAGCTTCACCGCTTCCATCCCCTCGTCGTTCGGGGTGCCGTAGCCCGGCGCAAAGTAGTCGTCCCAGAGCAGAATGTCCGCCTTCGCCTGCAGCTCCAGCTGCTCCGCCACGGCCTGTTGCAGCGTTACGACCTTTGGCTTTTGGTCCGCGACGCTTCGCGACACCGTCACGCCGATCAGTTCGGCTTCCGGCATCAGCTGTTCAAGCCCGACGGCCAGCCCGGCATGGGTTCCGGCACTCCCGGAGGCGACCACCACGGAGGAGATGTTCACCGCCCCTTCGCACTGCTGGGCGATTTCCAGCGCGCTTTCAACATAGCCGAGCGCCCCCAGCGCGTTCGAGCCGCCGACGGGGATGACGTACGGCCGGAAACCCTGCGCTTCAAGACGCGTCGCCAGCTCGCTCAGCTGCGCGACCGGGTCGGTCAGGGCGTCGACCATCTCGACCTGCACGTTAAAGAGATCCAGCAGCAGGCGGTTACCGTTCGTCAGGTAGTTTTCTGCGCGCGTCCCGATGGGGTTTTCCAGCAGCGCAACGCAGTGCAGCCCCAGCTTTGCCGCCACCGCCGCCGTCTGACGAACGTGGTTAGACTGAATTGCCCCGGCGGTGATCAGCGTATCCGCCCCTTCGCGCAGGGCATCTGCCGCCAGAAACTCCAGCTTACGCAGCTTATTCCCGCCCATCGCCATTGGCGTCACGTCGTCACGCTTAATAAAAATTTCGCGCCCTACATAATCAGAAAAGCGTGGCAAATACTCCAGCGGCGTGGGTGCGCCGATAAATTCCAGACGGGGAAAGCGCGTTAAATTTTGCAGTGACATGGGATCTCCGGTAAATCACACTCGTTTGATATTTTTCATTATGCACGCAGACGCGTAAGAAATAAAAAAGGCGCTTTTAAAAGCGCCTTTTTTTTGTCGGTCAGAGACTTATTTGGTCACGTCTGCGCCGAACCACTTCTCGGAGAGCGCCTTCAGGCTGCCGTCTTTCTGCATGTCCGCAAGGGCAGCGTCGATGGCTTTCACCAGATCTTCGTTGCCTTTACGTACCGCCACACCAGCTTCCTGACGGGAGAACGCCTCACCCGCTACGGCCAGGGTGTTGTTGGTTTTCTTCACCAGATCCAGCGCCGCCAGGCGGTCAACCAGAATGGCGTCGATACGGCCCACGCGCAGATCCTGATATTTGGTCGGGTCATCGTCGTAAGTGCGGATATCCACGCCCTGCACGTTCTGACGCAGCCACTCTTCGTAGTTAGTGCCCAGACCCACGCCGACTTTCTTGCCTTTCAGATCGGCCGCGGTTTTGATGCTGCCTTCGTTACCTTTCTTCACCAGCGCCTGAATACCGGAGACGGTGTAAGGCGCAGAGAAGTCATATTTCTTCTTGCGCTCGTCAGAGATGGTCACCTGGTTGATCACCACGTCGATACGCTTAGAGTCCAGCGACGCCAGCATGCCGTCCCATTTGGTTGGTTTCAGAGAGGCTTTCACGCCGAGGTGTTTTGCCAGCTCTTCAGCAAACTCAACTTCAAAACCGGTCAGCTTGCCGTCATCACCCTGGAAGCTGAACGGAGGATAGGTTCCTTCCAGCCCAACCAGCAGCGTGCCGCGCTCTTTGACTTTATTCAGCAGGTTTTCTGCCGCGAACGTTTTCACGCTCATACCCGCGACCAGCGCTACGGCCATTACACCCATCAGCGCCTGACGACCCAGAAGTGCAAATTTCATAAATACCCCGATACAGTGGAATTTTTGAGTAGTGTAGAGAAATCGTCTGCAACGTCAAAGGCGACTGCGCTACATCTTATTCTTTTTTAATATATATCAGAAGTTGTCTCGGCGTGGAGTTTCTGCTTCACGACGCCGGGCATTTGCACCTTGTATTGCGCATACTTACGCAGGGCAATACGGTAGTTGTTGGTGCTGGTGGCAGGCAGCCACGGCTCCAGGTTCTCATCCAGATAGCCGGTCTTGAGCAGGTCGCGCGAAATGTTGTTCACCGTCAGGTGCTGGCCCAGCCGACGCAGGCGGACCACATACTCGCGCACGGTGCCGTGGCTCATCTCGGTCTGCTCAAACAGGAACTGCTTGAAGCCGATGATATCGAAGAAGTCGCTTTGCTCTTTGCAGTGGAGATCGCCACAGAAACGGCAAAGCGCCACCCACTCTTTTTGCTCTTCGGTCCACGCGGATTCATCCATCAGCGTGTCGAGGCGCGATATCGCGATTTTATTCACGATTTCGCCCCGACGCACCAGCGTGATGCGGTCGAGTAATTTATTACAGTGGGCGCAATGCGTCTGGCTGTGTTTAAAGTCTTTCAGGTAGCGGCTTAAGGGCCGTCTTTTAGATTGCTGCACCGTCATGATAACTCCTGGTTGTCAATACGTTGTGCGGCATTTTCGGGTGAATCAATCACCTATAACTTACCCAGCTTAGTTCGTAAGCGTTTAATGGCCTGGCTGTGCAGCTGGCTCACCCGCGACTCCCCCACCTCCAGCACGGCGCCAATCTCTTTGAGATTGAGCTCCTCCTGGTAATAGAGGGTCAACACCAGCTGTTCGCGTTCTGGTAAAGCTTCAATCGCTTCCATAACGCGCTGGCGTAAATTACCTTCCAGTAAATGGTGTAACGGGTTTTCCTGCTGATGCTCATCCGTCACCAGCTCGATGCTATCGCCATGCTCTTCGCGCCACTCGTCATAAGAAAAGAGTTGGCTATTATTGGTATCGAGCAACATCTGGCGATACTCTTCAACAGCAATGCCAAGGCGCTCCGCCACTTCGGTTTCCGTCGCGTTACGCCCCAGCTCCTGTTCCAGCTGCCCCATCGCATGCGCCACTTCGCGGGCGTTGCGGCGAACGCTGCGCGGAACCCAGTCCCGGCTGCGCAGCTCGTCCAGCATTGCCCCACGAATACGCTGAACTGCGTAAGTCGTAAATGCCGTTCCTTGCAGAGCGTCGTATCGGTCAACTGCATTCAATAACCCGATACCGCCCGCCTGTAGCAGATCGTCCAGTTCCACGCTCGCCGGCAGCCGCACCTGGAGGCGCAATGCTTCGTGACGCACCAGCGGGACATAACGCTGCCACAGCGAGTGTTTATCCATTACACCATCAGCGGTATAGAGTGAATTCACGATAAACAGCCCTGCGTTAATTGAGTTATCGGCATGATTATCCGATTCTGGAGGGCATTCAATTGGGTGAATAGTGGGTGAAATGAGGGGTTATTTGGGGGGTTATGCGAATAGCGCTAAATAAAAACCCCGCCGAAGCGGGGTTTGAGCGTAATCAGGCGATTAGCCCTGCAGCAGAGACAGAACCTGCTGAGGAACCTGGTTAGCTTTGGACAGCACGGAGTTACCGGCCTGCTGGATAATCTGCGCTTTAGACATATTTGACACTTCGGTCGCATAGTCGGCGTCCTGAATACGGGACTGCGCTTCAGACAGGTTGGTGGTGGTGTTGTTCAGGTTGGTAACCGCAGAGCTCAGACGGTTCTGTACCGCACCCAGTGAAGAACGGAATTTGTCTACGGACGCGATAGCTTTGTCCAGCAGCGCCAGTGGATCAACTGTAGCCGAGCCTGCGAAAGTATCTGTAGCATCAACAGCTGCAGCACCTCTGGTACCTGCGCTCAGTTCAATACCAGTAGTATCAACCCCAGTAGTCGGCGTCGTGGCGTCGTTAGAGTTAGCCAGAACATCAGCACCAGTGGCACCAGCCTGGTAATTTTTACCCTGGATAGTTACATAACCCACAACTGCAGTAGTGCCATCAGCGTTAGTTTTTGTACCAACTTTAATTAATTGTGCGCTTTGAGAAGCGCCATCTGCCGCAATTCCATTTGCCGCATCACCATAAGTAACGTCCGTGGTGTTCAGAGCAACTTTACCAGCATCTGCACCCGCATTATCTACTGAAACAGAGTAAGAATCATTCCCGGACTGAACCACATACTGGTTAGTTCCTTGAATGTTATGCAGAGTCAGTGAATCTTTAGAAACACCAAGCTTGTCGGCAACAGCAGACAAATCAACATCTTTCATTACACCAGTATCATCAGCGACCTGAGTTACTGCCGCACCCACATTCAGTGCACCTTTAGATACGGAGAAGCCGTTCAGACCCAGAGTAGAAGAGTCGATCTGCTGCAGGTCGATGGAGATAGTCTGGCCGTCGTTCGCGCCAACCTGAATCTTCATGGAACCGTCTTTTGCCAGCACGTTCACGCCGTTGAACTGAGTCTGACCAGATACGCGGTCGATTTCAGACAGACGGGATTTGATTTCGTCCTGGATTGAAGACAGGTCAGAATCGGAGTTAGTACCGGTAGTCGCCTGAACGGTCAGTTCACGAACGCGCTGCAGGTTGTTGTTGATTTCAGACAGTGCGCCTTCAGTGGTCTGCGCCAGAGAGATACCGTCGTTGGCGTTACGTGCAGCCTGAGTCAGACCTTTGATGTTAGAGGTGAAGCGGTTAGCGATAGCCTGGCCCGCAGCGTCATCTTTAGCGCTGTTGATACGCAGACCGGAAGACAGACGCTCGATAGAAGAAGACAGAGCAGACTGGTTCTTGTTGATGTTGTTCTGAGTGATCAGCGAGAGGCTGTTGGTATTAATGACTTGTGCCATGATTTCGTTTCCTGTTGTTCATCAAATCTGTTTGGTTAGATTTGGGTTTCCACCCTTCGGCTTCATCGCCGTCAAAGGTGTTATCGTCTGGTCTAAAACAACCTTTAGATTTTTTTTCAGGATCGCGATTATTTTTTTAGGCAGCGAAATACTCTTCTCTATTAGCCTTATTCCCGCCATTAAAAAAAAGAAATTAACCGTAAACTTTCCCCCATCAAAGCCGATAACCCCAGTATTCGTTCTACGTGTCGATAGATTAAGGAATAAACATGGCAAGTATTTCATCATTGGGGATTGGCTCGGGTCTTAAGTTAGCAGACATTCTGGACAGTCTGACGACCGCTGAAAAAGCGCAGCTGACGCCGATTACCAAACAACAGTCATCCTATACCGCCAAGCTTAGCGCTTACGGCACGTTGAAGAGTTCTCTGGAAGCGTTTCAGACCGCCAACACCGCGCTGAACAAAGCCGACCTGTTTACGTCAACCAGCACGGCAAGCACCACCACCGCGTTTAGCGCCACCACGACCGGCAGCGCGATCCCGGGTAAATATACGATCAGCGTGTCGCAGCTGGCGCAGGCGCAAACCCTGACGACAAAAAATACCCAGCCCGACAGCAAAACCGCTATCGCGACGGCTGACAGCAAAATTACCTTCACCGCGGGCAACGGTAAAGATCCGGTGACGGTAGATATCAGCGCGGCAAACTCCTCGCTGACCGGCATTCGCGACGCGATCAATAAAGCCGATGCTGGCGTAACCGCCAGTATTATTAACGTGGGCAACGGTCAGTATCGTCTGTCCGTTACCTCCACCGAAACCGGTGCGGATAACGCGGTAAGCATCAGCGTAACGGGCGACAGCGCCCTGCAGTCCTTTATGGGCTACAACGGCACCAGCACCGATGCCAGCAACGGCATGACCCAAAGCGTGAACGCGCAAAACGCCATGCTAAAGGTGAACAACGTTGATATCGAAAACAGCAGCAACACCATCAGCGACGCGCTGGAAGATATCACGCTGAACCTGAACGACGTCACCTCCGGGAACCAGACGCTGACGATCACCAAAGATACGTCAAAAGCTGAAAACGCAATGAAAGCCTGGGTGGATGCCTACAACACCCTGCAGGACAGCTTTGCGACGCTGACCAAATATACGGCGGTGGATGCAGGTACAGACGGGCAGGATGAAAACAACGGCGCCCTGCTCGGTGACAGCACGCTGCGCACTATTCAGACCCAGCTGAAAACCATGCTGAGCAACACCGTCGGCGGAACCGCCTACAAAACGCTGTCGCAGATCGGCATCACGACCGACCCGAGCTCCGGCAAGCTTGAGCTGGACAGCACGAAATTAGAAAAAGCGCTGGCCGATAACTCCGCCGCCGTGAAGGATTTAGTGGTAGGTGACGGTAAAACCAGCGGCATCACCACCTCTATGGCAACGAACCTGACCGACTGGCTGTCCAGCAAAGGCATCATTCAGGCGGCCAAAGACGGCGTCAGCAAAACGCTGAACAACCTGACGGATCAATACAACGCCGCCAGCGAGCGTATTGACGCGCGCGTGGCGCAGTACAAAGCCCAGTTTACCCAGCTGGACGTGCTGATGACCTCGCTGAACAACACCAGCAGCTACCTGACGCAGCAGTTCGAAAACACTTCGTCCAGCAGCAAATAGTAAACCCTAATCAGACCCGAGGGGGATAACATGTACGGCGCAAAAGGCACGCAGGCCTACGCAAAAATAGAAGTTGAAAGCGCGGTGATGAGCGCCAGCCAGCAGCAGCTGGTTATCATGCTATTCGATGGAGCCCTCAGCGCGCTGGTACGCGCGCGTCTGTTCCTGGGGGACGGCAATATTCCGGCAAAAGGGCTGGCGCTGTCGAAAGCCATCAACATTATTGAGAACGGGCTGAAGGTGGGCCTGGTGGAAGATAATAACGATGAGCTTACGCAAAACCTGATTGCCCTTTATGCCTATATGGTTCGTCGCCTCCTGCACGCCAACGTGAATAACGACGCCAGCGCCATCGAAGAGGTGGAAACGTTGCTGCGCAATATCGCTGACGGCTGGAAGGAGGTTGCGGGTTCGCCACAACTGATGCAGGACGCCGTCTAATGAGTAATGCTCCGCAGCTTTATACCCTCTATCAGCAGCTTCTTGAGCAGAGCCTGTTAATGTTGCGACTGGCTCGCCAGGGCTTATGGGACGATCTCATCACCTGTGAGACCGATTATGTTAACGCGGTGCACTCGCTGGCTCGTCTGACGCAGGAGTCGGAACCCTCCGCGCAGCTGCAGGAACAGCTTCGGCCCACGCTGCGTGCGATCCTCGACAACGAAAGTCAGGTGAAGGTGCTGCTGCAGGCCAGAATGAATGAACTGGCCAAAATGGTGGGACAATCCTCCATCCAGAAAACCGTGCTGTCGACCTACAGCAACCAGGGCGGCCATGTCCTGGTCCCGCAAAGTAATAGCGACCTCAATTAGCCACTTAGCTGGCGAACGAACAATTCCCGCTTCGTTCGCCAGGCATTTCTGCAAAACCTGCTCCATACTTGAGTTTCGCGACCTCATGGAGATGGTGCATGCGCAACCCAACCTTACTGCAGTGCTTTCACTGGTATTACCCCACCGGCGGTGAACTTTGGCAAGAAGTCACGGCCTTAGCCCCTAACCTGAATGAAATTGGCATCAACATGGTCTGGCTGCCGCCAGCGTATAAAGGGGCCTCGGGCGGTTATTCCGTGGGCTATGACTCTTACGATCTGTTCGACCTCGGCGAATTCGATCAAAAGGGCAGCGTCGCCACCAAATACGGTGATAAAGCACAGCTGCTGGAGGCCATCGACGCCTTAAAAAGCAATCAGATTGCGGTGCTGCTGGACGTGGTGGTTAACCACAAAATGGGGGCGGACGAGAAAGAGCCTGTCCGCGTGCAGCGCGTGAACGAGCATGACCGCACCCAAATCGACGATGAGATCATCGAGTGTGAAGCCTGGACCCGCTACACCTTCCCGGCTCGGGCGGGGCAATATTCGCAGTTCATCTGGGACTACAAATGCTTCAGCGGTATCGACCATATCGAAAACCCCGATGAAGATAACATCTTCAAAATCGTCAACGACTACACCGGCGAAGGCTGGAACGACCAGGTCGATGATGAAATGGGGAATTTTGATTACCTGATGGGCGAGAACATCGATTATCGCAACCATGCCGTTACGGAGGAGATCAAATACTGGGCGCGCTGGGTGATGGAACAGACGCACTGCGACGGCTTTCGTCTCGATGCGGTAAAACACATTCCGGCCTGGTTCTTCAAGGAGTGGATCGAACACGTTCAGGAAGTGTCAGAGCAGCCGCTGTTTATCGTGGCCGAGTACTGGTCGCATGAAGTGGACAAACTGCAAAACTATATCAATCAGGTCGACGGCAAAACCATGCTTTTTGATGCGCCGCTGCAGATGAAATTCCATGAGGCCTCGCGCCAGGGCCGCGATTACGACATGAGCCAGATTTTCACCGGTACGCTGGTGGAGGCCGATCCGTTCCATGCGGTGACGCTGGTGGCAAACCATGACACTCAGCCCCTGCAGGCGCTGGAAGCGCCTGTGGAAGCCTGGTTTAAACCCCTCGCCTATGCGCTCATTCTGCTGCGCGAAAACGGCGTGCCGAGCGTCTTTTACCCCGATCTCTTCGGCGCCAGCTACGACGACACCGGCGGCGACGGCGAGACGTACCATATCGATATGCCGGTTATCGAACAGCTTCACGAGCTGATTCTGGCCCGCCAGCGCTTCGCCCACGGCGTCCAGACGCTGTTTTTCGATCATCCCAACTGCATTGCCTTCAGCCGCAGCGGTACCGACGACGCGCCGGGCTGCGTGGTGGTGCTGTCGAACGGCGACGACGGTGAGAAGGCGATTTGCCTCGGTGAAAATTACGGGAACAAAACCTGGCGTGATTTCCTGGGCAACCGCGAAGAGACAGTCACCACCGCCGCGGACGGAGAAGGTACCTTCTTCTGCAACGGGGGAAGCGTGAGCGTGTGGGTGATTGAGGACGTGCTGTAGTACGGGGAAACGTGCGATCTGTTGCCCTCTCCCACTTGGAGAGGGCGCAGTATGTAGGCCAAAACCGGTTACGGAAGCTGACTCTCCAGCGGGTTTTTGCTCAGGTAATTCGCACACTCCACCGTTGGGCGGGCCACCTTCTGCAGCACCATTCCGTCATACTCTAGCGTGGTTCCGTCACGGTCAAGCGGATAAACATCCAGTTTGCGGGTCACGTTATAGTACTCATCCGAACGCAGCATGATCTTACCCGGCACCGCGATTACGCGCTGCCACTGACGGCAATCCAGGGTATCGCCCTCTTCCGTTACCACCAGCGTGGCAATCGCATCCGGGCTCACCATGCTGCTTTGCGGCCCTGTTGACTGCCAGTAGCCCGCCAGGTGCGACGGCACAGGATGCTTAATGACGTCCTGATAATTATCGACCTGAACACATCCGGTTAACGCCAGCAGCGCACCCACAATTGCTATCTTTTTCATCATCTTTCCTGCATGCGAAGAAAAAAAGATTGTGGCATTAAAGCGCTGAAGCCGCCAGAGGAAGATGAGACGGTTTTACACCTGCATGCCCATCACATGAGCATACATTTTTCATAATCGACAAAGATCGTCCAAGAGCGCACCAAATAACAGATGGTTAAAGTCGTCGAAAACATCAGTCGCCTAAGTTCGCCTTAGAACGAGTGCTGTTTTGTGCCCCATCCATGCCCCATCACATCACCGGGCAGTCGTCGAACTCGCCGCAGCGAGCATCGTTGATGCTGTAGGTGATCACCCCAAACACCGGCCGTGACGTATCCGATACCTCATCCTTCGAGGGTAATGGCTCCCTCCTTCCATTTTCAGGGTTTTCGAGACAAGGATGCGGCAGCGTCCTGTAGCGCATGATCCTGAACTCACCATCAACAGCACAGACAAGCAGAGAACCATCCTTCGGCGTCAGCGACGAGTCGACGATAAGCATCGCGCCCTTCATGATCCCGGCGCGCAGATATGTCGCTCCAGCAATCATCATGTACGTGGCGGAAGGATGCGCGATAAGGCGCTTGTCGAGCGATATGCGCTCTTCTACGTAATCCTGTGCTGGGCTCGGGAATCCCATAAATCACCTCACATAATAACTGTATGTTTATACAGTATCGCTAAATGTGAGGGTCGATCAAGTAAACATCTGGTGCTACACTTCAG
>CAMKZP010000057.1 GCA_946477805.1 uncultured Enterobacter sp. | reverse complement strand
ACTACTGAAAACCCAACTGCCTTCAGGCTCAGAACTCTCCCTGTACGATATTGCCCCCGTCACCCCGGGCGTGGCGGTTGACCTGAGCCACATCCCTACGGCTGTTAAAATCAAAGGCTTCTCCGGTGAAGATGCGCGTCCTGCGCTGCAGGGTGCTGATGTCGTGCTGATCTCTGCGGGTGTTGCGCGTAAGCCAGGCATGGATCGTTCAGACCTGTTCAACGTCAACGCGGGCATCGTGAAAAACCTGGTGCAGCAGATCGCTGAAACCAGCCCGAAAGCGTGCATCGGCATCATCACTAACCCGGTCAACACCACCGTGGCTATCGCTGCAGAAGTGCTGAAGAAAGCCGGTGTATATGACAAGAACAAACTGTTCGGCGTGACCACGCTGGATATCATCCGCTCTAACACCTTCGTGGCCGAGCTGAAGGGCAAGCTGCCAACGGAAGTTGAAGTGCCGGTTATCGGTGGTCACTCTGGCGTGACTATTTTGCCTCTGCTCTCGCAGATCCCGGGCGTAAGCTTCACCGAGCAGGAAGTGGCCGACCTGACCAAACGCATCCAGAACGCGGGCACCGAAGTGGTGGAAGCGAAGGCGGGTGGCGGTTCAGCAACCCTGTCTATGGGCCAGGCCGCTGCACGTTTCGGTCTGTCTCTGGTACGCGCGCTGCAGGGCGAGAAAGGCGTTGTTGAATGCGCTTACGTTGAAGGTGACGGTGAACACGCTCGCTTCTTCTCTCAGCCGCTGCTGCTGGGCAAAAACGGTGTTGAAGAGCGTCAGTCCATTGGCAAGCTGAGCGCGTTTGAACAAAACGCGATGGAAGGCATGCTGGATACGCTGAAGAAAGATATTACGCTGGGCGAAGAGTTCGTTAATAAGTAATCGACGAATCAGAGCAATAAAAACCGGAGCCAGTTCAAATAGCTCCGGTTTTTTTATGCCCGTCAGTTAGTCGCCGGGTATTCCTGGATCGTCACCTGAATCGTCAGCTTCTTATCGTTACGCATCACTTCCACAGGGATGATTGAGCCCGGGCGGATCTCGGCCACCTGGTCCATGGTTTCCAGGGCAGAGACGGCAGGCGTACCGTTGACCGACACGATGACATCGTTGACCTGAATACCCGCGTTAGCTGCCGGGCCGCCAGGCGACACTTCGTTAACCACAATCCCCTGGATCTGATCGATGCCGCCGCCCTGAGAGTGCATTGGGGCAATTTCGCGCCCGCCGATACCGATAAAGCCACGGATCACGCGGCCATCGCGGATCAGCTTGTCCATAATCTTGGTGGCCAGCTGGAACGGGATCGCAAAGCCAATCCCCTCCGGCGTCTCGCCGTCGTTGCTCTTATCAAACGAGAGGGTGTTGATCCCCATCAGCTCGCCCAGCGAGTTCACCAGCGCGCCGCCGGAATTGCCGTGGTTGATTGACGCATCGGTCTGCAGAAAGTTCTGTCGCCCCGACGGGTTAAGGCCGATTCGACCGGTCGCGCTGATGATCCCCTGGGTGATGGTTTGGCCCAGGTTGTAGGGGTTACCGATGGCCAGCACCACGTCGCCAATGTGCGGCGTCCGCTTGCGGTTTATCGGAATAGTCGGCAGGCCGCCCGTGGCGTTGATTTTCAGCACCGCGAGATCCGTCAGGCTGTCGGAGCCCACCAGTAAAGCCTCAAACACGCGGCCATCCTGTAAGGCGACGATAATCTGGTCGGCATCGTTGATCACGTGCTTGTTGGTAATGATGTAGCCGCGTTCGTCCATAATCACACCGGAACCGAGCGTGCGGATCTCCAGCTGGTTATGCGCTGAGCTGTTAAGGCCACGGTTATAGACGTTAACCACGGCGGGCGCGGCACGGCGTACAGCCTGATTATAGGTGGCTGGCGTTTCATCCGTGCTGTCAAACTGGGGCGCCTTCAGCGTGTTGAACTGGCGTAAAGACGGCATAGCCACCAGCAGCAGGCCAGCAACAATCAAACCGATGGCAATGGAACGAAAGAGCTTTAAAAGCATGATGCGCGTATCGTTAAAAAAGGAACGGTTTGCAGCATAGCATGAGTTATCCGGACATCACACGCGGCGGCGATGTCCGGAATAGCAAATGGTTAGCGCAGTAAAATGTAGATAGATTCGTTACCACGCATAATCTGCAGGGCAATGACCGCGGGTTTATTCTCCAGCACCTTGCGCATCTCCGCGATAGACTGCACGCGAGTGCGGTTTACGCTGATGATGACGTCATCCTGATGCAGTCCCGCCTGCGCGGCAGGGCTACTTTTCTCGACGGTGTCGATGGTAATACCTTTGGTGCCGTCCTTGAGCTGGCCGTCACTCAGCGTTGCGCCTTGCAGCGTCGGGGCAATCAGCTCCGCGCTGGCAGAAGAGGAGGTGCTCTTATCCAGCGTCACTTCCACGTCCATCGGCTTACCCTCACGGATCAGCCCCAGCTTCACTTTGGCGCCCGGCTCCGTGGTGGCAATCCGCGAGCGGAGTTCTGCGAAGCTGCTCAGCGGTTTGCCATTCAGGCTCACGATGACGTCACCGGATTTCACCCCAGCCTTAGCAGAACCGGAGTTGGGCAGCACTTCACTGACAAACGCGCCGCGCTGGACGTTAAGCTTGAACGCTTTGGCGATATCTGCGCTCATCTCCATCCCCTTGATGCCCAACAGACCGCGCTTGATTTCACCAAACTGAATGAGCTGTTGAGACAGGGTTTTCGCCATATTGCTCGGAATGGCAAAGCCAATCCCGATGCTGCCGCCGCCAGGCGCGAGAATGGCGGTATTAATGCCAATCAGCTCACCGTTCAGGTTAAGCAGCGCACCGCCGGAGTTACCGCGGTTGATAGACGCATCGGTCTGAATAAAGTTTTCCAGCCCTTCAAGGTTCAGGCCGCTGCGCCCCAGGGCGGAGATAATTCCGGACGTCGCCGTCTGGCCCAGGCCGAACGGGTTCCCGACCGCAACGGCAAAATCACCCACCCGCAGCGCATCGGAGTCCGCTATCGTAATTTGCTTCAGGTTGCTGGGGTTTTGCACCTGCAGCAGGGCAATGTCGCTTTGGTCATCGCCGCCAATCAGTTTGGCATCAAATTCGCGCCCATCATTTAGCTGAATGCTGATTTTATCCGCCTGATTGATGACGTGATTGTTGGTCAGCACATAGCCCTTAGCCGCATCGATAATTACCCCTGAGCCAAGCCCTTCGAAAGGCTGAGCCTGCTGATCGGGCGCATCATCGCCAAAATATTTCTTCAGTTCTTCTGGCACGCGCTGGCTTTGCCGCGCGGTCCCTTCCACCTGGACGCTGACCACGGCAGGCAGCACTTTTTCCAGCATCGGTGCAAGGCTTGGAAGGGCGGCTTGCCCGGGCACCTGCGAAGGCAGAGCCGCGCTGACGGGGAAGGACGCCGAGAGAGATAACCCGACACTTAACGCTAAAGCGCTCAACAGCTGGTTTTTTTTCTTCATTGATGCTGACTCTCGTATCCTGGAATGAAAGAAGAACGGCCCCAAAAACATCTTGATGTTATTGAATTTTAAACCGCTGAACAATGAGGTGTTTGACTAAATAATAGCTGGGGCCGGTAAGAAAGGACGGGCGCAGGAGATGCGCCCGTAAAATTTATTCAGGTTGTGCGATTAATCGCGTTTTGCGCCACCGCGCAGCAGGCCGGACGCACCGTCAGAATAGTCACGCGGCATCTGCACCGGCGCCTGATCGTTACCGGCCTCGGAGTCTGCCAGACGGTTGCGGAACGGGTTGCTCTCCGCCGTCATTTCCGGCAGCAGGCTGCTTGAGCTTTTAGCCATGTGTTGATACAGCTGGCGATAATCCGTCGCCATGTTGTCCAGCAGCTCGGCGCTACGGGCAAAGTGGCTGACCAGCTCTTCGCGGTACTCTTCCAGCTCGGCTTTGTTCTTTTCCAGTTCGTACTGCAGTGACTGCTGCTGACGCAATTTGCGATTACCGAAACGCATGGCCACCGCACCAATGATGATGCCGACGACTAAACCGATTAGCGCATATTCCCAGGTCATGAACTTCTCCCGTTGTCTTGTTGTTCCGTAGGGTGTTGGCTCGGCTCCTGCCTGTGCCTGATATTGCCACTATAACCGCTATTTCTGCAGAAGTGGAATCCTGACGTATCATCGCGTAGTGTAGAACGGCCTTTTTTTCATCAGTCACGCCCGCTGATGAGGTTTAATTGAAGGAATAACAACAACATTATGCAAAGCCTGTCCCCCGCATCGCGATACCAACACGCCCTGAATGAGGGTTCACACCAGCCGGATGACGTTCAGCGTGACGCGGTGAATCGTCTGGATGCAATCTACCGATCGCTCACGGCACACCCCGCGCAGGCCGCGCAAACCGGCGGGCTGAAAGCCGCATTCGGGCGGCTTCTTGGCAAAAAAGAGCCGCAGGATAACGCCCCGGTTCGCGGCTTATATATGTGGGGCGGCGTTGGGCGCGGTAAAACCTGGCTGATGGATATGTTCTACCAGAGCCTGCCGGGCACGCGTAAGCAGCGTCTGCACTTCCACCGCTTTATGCTGCGCGTTCACGAGGAGTTGACGGCACTGCAGGGCACAAGCGATCCGCTGGAGACAGTGGCCGACCGCTTCAAGGCCGAAACGGACGTGCTTTGTTTTGACGAATTTTTCGTTTCCGATATTACCGATGCCATGCTGCTGGGCGGGTTAATGAAAGCGCTGTTTGCGCGCGGCATCACCCTGGTGGCGACGTCAAACATTCCGCCGGACGATCTGTATCGTAATGGCCTGCAGCGCGCGCGTTTCCTGCCCGCGATTGATGCCATCAAACAGCACTGTGACATCATGAACGTCGACGCGGGTGTGGATTACCGTCTGCGCACGCTGACCCAGGCCCATCTGTGGCTCTCGCCGTTGAACGCTGAAACGACGCATCAAATGGATAAGCTGTGGCTGGCGCTGGCTGGCGCGAAACGCGATAACGCACCGGAGCTGGAAATTAACCATCGTCCGCTGCCAACACTTGGGGTTGAGAACCAAACCCTGGCCGTCTCTTTTGCAACGCTTTGCGTGGACGCGCGTAGCCAGCACGACTACATTGCGCTTTCGCGTCTGTTCCACACCGTGATGCTGCTGGATGTCCCGGTAATGACGCCCCTGATGGAGAGCGAAGCCCGGCGCTTCATCGCCCTGGTGGATGAGTTTTATGAGCGCCACGTCAAGCTGGTGGTCAGCGCAGAGGTGCCTTTATATGAGGTGTACCAGGGGGAGCGGCTAAAGTTTGAGTTCCAGCGCTGTCTGTCGCGCCTGCAGGAGATGCAGAGCGAAGAGTACCTCAAGCGCGAGCATATGCCGTAATAAATGCCACCCTCTTCCTGTGAAGAGGGTTGGGGGGAGGGCACCAGACCGCACAAACCTCACCCCCGAAAAACCCATTTCAAATCACATTTAGGGGTCGATCTTTGACCTCAACTTCTCTATAATCTTGCGACCCCACGTTACGAGAAGGTTTTTTTCCCGAAACTTTCTATGTGTCGGCATGTGCTATTCGAAGGGGTAGGTTTGCCGGACTTTGTCGTGTGAGCCTCAACTGACTAAACGTTTGGGTGTTCACCAACGTGTAACTTATTATTTGGGTAAGCTTTTAATGAAAACTTTTACAGCTAAACCAGAAACCGTACAGCGCGACTGGTATGTTGTTGACGCGACCGGTAAAACTCTGGGCCGTCTGGCTACTGAACTGGCTCGTCGCCTGCGCGGTAAGCATAAAGCGGAATACACTCCGCACGTTGATACCGGTGATTACATCATCGTTCTGAACGCTGATAAAGTTGCTGTAACCGGCAACAAGCGTACTGACAAAGTGTACTATCACCACACCGGCCACATCGGTGGTATCAAAGAAGCGACCTTTGAAGAGATGATTGCTCGCCGTCCTGAGCGTGTGATTGAAATCGCGGTTAAAGGCATGCTGCCAAAAGGCCCGCTGGGTCGTGCTATGTTCCGTAAACTGAAAGTTTACGCAGGCAACGAGCACAACCACGCGGCACAGCAACCGCAAGTTCTTGACATCTAATCGGGATTATAGGCAATGGCTGAAAATCAATACTACGGCACTGGTCGCCGCAAAAGTTCCGCAGCTCGCGTTTTCATCAAACCGGGCAGCGGTAAAATCGTTATCAACCAACGTTCTCTGGAACAGTACTTCGGTCGTGAAACTGCCCGCATGGTAGTTCGCCAGCCGCTGGAACTGGTTGATATGGTAGAAAAACTGGATCTGTACATCACCGTTAAAGGTGGTGGTATCTCCGGTCAGGCAGGTGCGATCCGTCACGGTATCACCCGCGCTCTGATGGAGTACGACGAATCCCTGCGTTCTGAACTGCGTAAAGCTGGCTTCGTTACTCGTGACGCGCGTCAGGTTGAACGTAAGAAAGTGGGTCTGCGTAAAGCACGTCGTCGTCCACAGTTCTCCAAACGTTAATCATTTTCTGCCTGTGCAGAACGATTGGCGAAAAACCCGCTCCGGCGGGTTTTTTTATGGATAATGTGCAGGTTATCCACAACATGAATTGATATATCTCCTCTTTTTCCACATTTCCAGAATCCCCTCACCACAAAGCCATCAAAATCTGGTAAACTATCATCCAATTTTCTGCCCAAATATCGGTGAATACTCGATTTTTGTTCGATTCTTGAACAATGTGTCTTCTCTGGGATGGGCGATACTTCATCTGGCTGGCCCCGCTGGGCCGGTAGCAGTATATATTCTGAATATACCTGGAGGTTTTCATGGCTGTCGCTGCCAACAAACGTTCGGTAATGACGCTGTTTTCTGGTCCTACTGACATTTATAGCCATCAGGTTCGTATCGTGCTGGCCGAGAAGGGTGTCAGTTTTGAGATCGAGCATGTGGAAAAGGATAACCCACCTCAGGATCTGATCGATCTCAACCCGAGCCAGAGCGTACCGACGCTGGTGGATCGCGAGCTGACCCTGTGGGAATCCCGCATCATTATGGAATACCTGGATGAGCGTTTCCCGCATCCACCGCTCATGCCTGTTTACCCTGTTGCGCGTGGCGAAAGCCGCCTGTACATGCAGCGTATCGAGAAAGACTGGTACTCGCTGATGAACGTTATCGTCAACGGTTCCTCCTCTGAAGCGGATGCTGCACGTAAACAACTGCGTGAAGAACTGCTGGCAATTGCCCCTGTGTTTGGTCAGAAACCGTTCTTCCTGAGCGACGAGTTCAGCCTGGTAGATTGCTACCTGGCGCCGCTGCTGTGGCGTCTGCCTACGCTGGGCGTTGAGTTCAGCGGCCCTGGCGCCAAAGAGCTGAAGGGCTACATGACTCGCGTATTTGAACGCGACTCCTTCCTGGCATCTTTAACTGAACCGGAACGTGAAATGCGTCTCGGCCGAGGCTAATAACTGTGGAAATGTCACAACTTTCCCCACGCCGTCCGTATCTGCTGCGCGCCTTCTATGAATGGCTGCTGGATAACCAGCTCACGCCGCACCTGGTGGTGGATGTGACGTTGCCGGACGTGCAGGTTCCAATGGAATACGCACGTGACGGGCAGATCGTGCTGAACATCGCTCCGCGTGCGGTGGGTAACCTGGAGCTGGCCAACGACGAAGTGCGTTTTAATGCGCGCTTTGGCGGCGTACCGCGTCAGGTTTCCGTACCGCTGGCTGCGGTTCTGGCGATCTACGCGCGTGAAAACGGTGCGGGTACCATGTTTGAGCCGGAAACGGCGTATGACGAAGATGTTGCCAGCCTGAACGATGACGACGCAACCGATGAACGCGAAAGCGACACGGTCATGTCTGTCATCGATGGCGATAAACCCGATCGTCACGACGACAACGACCCTGATGACGATCCGCCGCCGCGCGGTGGCCGTCCGGCGCTGCGCGTTGTGAAATAATCAAACAGGCCCATTGGGCCTGTTTTGCTTTCCGCCCCTTTTCGCCACCCGTAATTTCCTGTGTTATGATGAATTGTTCCTCCTTTCCGGCACCGGACTGCTATGAAACCAATTGATCTTAAAGCTGAAAACGCTGATGAAACCCCTGGCCGCAGCCTGCGCCGTCGCCCGCTGGCGCGTAAAAAGCTGTCCGAGATGGTGGAAGAAGAGCTGGAGCAGATGATCCGCCGCAAGGAGTTTGCGCAGGGAGAACAGCTCCCCTCCGAGCGCGAGCTGATGGAGTTTTTCAACGTCGGTCGCCCCTCGGTGCGTGAAGCGCTGGCGGCGTTAAAGCGTAAAGGTCTGGTGCAGATCAACAACGGCGAGCGCGCCCGCGTCACCATGCCTTCAGCCGATACCATCATCAGCGAGCTGTCGGGCATGGCGAAAGACTTCCTCGCCCAGCCCGGCGGTATTGCCCATTTCGAGCAGCTTCGCCTGTTCTTCGAATCCAGCCTGGTTCGCTTTGCCGCTGAATTTGCTACCGACGATCAAATCGATCTGCTGACAAAGGCGCTGGAGATCAACAGCCAGTCGCTTGACGATAATGCGCTGTTTATTCGATCCGATGTCGATTTTCACCGCGTGCTGGCGGAGATCCCGGGCAATCCGATCTTTAACGCAATCCACGTTGCGCTCCTCGACTGGCTGATTGCCGCGCGCCCAACGGTGCCGGATCCAGAGCTGTACCGGCATAACGAAGTCAGCTACCGGCAGCATATTGCAATCGTTGATGCGATCCGTCGCCGGGATCCAGACGAGGCCGATCGCGCCCTGCAAACCCACCTCAACAGCGTTTCCGCTACCTGGCACGCCTTCGGGCAGCACGCTAAACCCAAAAAATAACGATCCGCTTTTAGTGAAGCAGATCGCAATATAAGCGATCTGTATTCCACTGCTGCTTAATTGATCTGGTATAACAGGTATAAAGGTATATCGTTATACACACACACGATTGATTGAGGTAACTATGGCAACGCAATTACGCGGCGTAATGGCCGCACTTCTGACCCCGTTTAACGCACAGCAGATGCTGGATAAAGAGAGCCTGCGCCGTCTGGTGCGGTTCAACATTTCACAGGGAATCGACGGGCTTTACGTCGGCGGATCGACGGGCGAGGCGTTTGTACAAAGCCTTTCTGAACGCGAGCAGGTGATGGAGATCGTGGCGGAAGAGGCGAAGGGGAAAATCACGCTCATCGCCCATGTTGGCTGCGTCAGCACGGCGGAAAGCCAGCAGCTGGCCGCCGCTGCGGCACGCATCGGCTTTGACGCCGTATCCGCCGTCACACCCTTTTACTATCCCTTCAGCTTTGAAGAGCACTGCGATCACTACCGTGCAATTATTGATTCCGCAGATGGGTTACCGATGGTGGTGTACAACATCCCGGCGCTGAGCGGCGTCAAGTTAACCCTGGATCAAATCAACACCCTCGTAACGCTGCCGGGCGTTGGCGCGCTGAAGCAAACCTCTGGCGATCTCTTCCAGATGGAGCAGATCCGCCGCGCGCATCCGGATCTGGTGCTCTATAACGGTTACGACGAGATCTTTGCATCCGGCCTGCTGGCGGGGGCGGACGGCGGGATCGGCAGCACGTACAACATCATGGGCTGGCGCTACCGGGCGATTGCTAAAGCGGTTCAGGAAGGGGATAACGCCACCGCGCAGCGCCTGCAAAGCGAATGCAACAAGGTTATCGATCTGCTGATCGACGCGGGCGTCTTCCGCGGGCTGAAAACGGTGCTGCACTATATGGACGTGGTGTCCGTGCCGCTGTGCCGCAAGCCGTTTTCCCCTGTAGACGAGAAATTTGTGCCGGCGCTGAAAGCGCTGGCAGAGCAGCTAATGGCGGAAAAACGCTAACGCATTACGCAGGCCGGACAAGACGCAGCCGTCGTCCGGCAAAACGACAGAGAAATCGTCGGGAGAGTGAAATGAGTATGTCTACCCAAAGCATCCCGTGGTACCGCCATCTTAGCCGCCCGCAGTGGCGCGCCTTCTCCGCCGCCTGGCTGGGATACTTGCTTGATGGCTTCGATTTTGTGCTGATTGCCCTTGTGCTGACGGAAATAAAAAGCGAGTTTGGCCTGACGACGGTGGAGGCCGCAAGCCTCATTTCCGCCGCCTTTATCTCACGCTGGTTTGGCGGCCTGCTGCTGGGCGCGATGGGCGATCGCTATGGCCGTAAGCTGGCGATGATCACCAGTATCGTTCTCTTCTCCTGCGGTACGCTGGCCTGCGGATTTGCGCCGGGCTACGTCACCCTGTTTATCGCCAGAATGGTGATAGGCATGGGGATGGCGGGGGAGTACGGTTCCAGCGCTACCTACGTGATTGAAAGCTGGCCGAAGCACCTGCGCAACAAGGCGAGCGGTTTTCTGATTTCCGGCTTCTCCGTAGGGGCCGTGATTGCCGCGCAGGTTTACAGCCTCGTGGTCCCCGTCTGGGGCTGGCGCGCGCTGTTCTTTATCGGCATCTTGCCCATCGTTTTTGCCCTGTGGCTGCGTAAAAACATCCCGGAAGCCGAGGACTGGAAAGCGAAGCACGCAGGTAAAGCGCCGGTGCGCACGATGGTCGATATTCTTTATCGCGGAAAATACCGCGTAATCAATGTCATGATGACGCTGTTTGCCGGTACGGCGCTGTGGTTCTGCTTTGCAGGGGAACTTAACAACGCCGGGCTGGTGGTGATCCTTGGCCTGCTGTGCGCCATCGTCTTTATCAGTTTTATGGTGCAAAGCAGCGGCAAACGCTGGCCGACGGGCGTCACTCTGATGGTGGTGGTGCTGTTTGCCTTCCTCTACTCGTGGCCGATTCAGGCGCTGCTGCCCACGTATTTGAAAACGGAGCTGGCCTACGATCCGGCTACGGTGGCCCGCGTGCTGTTCTTTAGCGGATTCGGCGCGGCGGTGGGCTGCTGCGTAGGTGGTTTCCTCGGCGACTGGCTGGGCACGCGCAAAGCGTACGTCTGCAGCCTGCTGGCCTCGCAGCTGCTCATTATTCCGGTGTTTGCGATCGGCGGGGCGAATGTCTGGATACTCGGGTTATTGCTCTTTTTCCAGCAGATGCTGGGCCAGGGTATCTCCGGGATCTTACCCAAGCTCATTGGCGGCTATTTCGACACCGACCAGCGTGCTGCCGGGCTTGGGTTTACCTATAACGTCGGCGCGCTGGGCGGCGCAATTGCTCCGGTGATTGGCGCGCTGCTGTCGCAGCGGATGGAGCTGGGCACCGCACTGGGATCGCTCTCCTTTGGCCTGACGTTCGTGGTGATCCTGCTCATCGGTCTGGATATGCCGTCCCGCGTTCAGCGCTGGATCAGGCCGGAAGCGCTACGTACTCATGACGCCATCGACGGCAAACCGCTGAGCGGCGCCTTTCCTGCGGGCGCGGTCAAACGCGAGCAGGTGGTGAAATGACGACGCTGGCGATTGATATTGGCGGCACAAAGCTCGCCGCTGCCCTGGTGGAGGGGGACTGCGTGTCGATGCGCAGGCAGTGCCCAACCCCTGCCAGCCATGCGCCGGGCGCGCTGGAGGAGGCGCTGCGTGTCATGGTTTTACCCTTGGTTAGACACGCCCGGCGCGTGGCGGTAGCCTCGACGGGGATTATTCGCAACGGAGTCCTGACCTCCATTAACCCGGCCAATCTCGGTGGGCTGGCGCACTTTCCGCTGGTTGCATTTCTGGAAGCGACAACGCGATTGCCGGTGATGGCGATCAACGACGCGCAGGCCGCTGCCTGGGCAGAGTTCTGCGCGCTGCCCGAGGATAACGA
>CAMKZP010000056.1 GCA_946477805.1 uncultured Enterobacter sp. | reverse complement strand
GTACTGGCCCAGATAGATGCCGACCATCATCCGCGAGCCGACGAGCTGTTTGATCTGCGCCCATTTATGGCTGAATGGCACTTTTGCCTTTTCGGATTTCTGATCCATATTGATCAGCGCCCCGCCCTCGGCAATGTACTCCAGCTCTTTCTTGTTCACCCCAGGGTGCTGATTCGGCTCGTGGATCACTTTCAGCCACACGAAGCTGATGACGATCCCCAGCCCGCCCATGAAGAAGAAGACGTGTGACCAGCCCACCTCATGCGTCAGCCAGCCCATGATTGGCGCGAAGATCACCGTCGCGAAGTACTGTGCGGAGTTAAAAATGGCTACCGCCGTTCCTCTCTCCTGCGCCGGGAACCAGGCCGCCACGATACGGCTGTTGCCGGGGAAGGACGGCGCTTCCGCCAGGCCCACCAGGAAACGCAGGGTAAAGAGCGCGATGATAATGCCGAAGCCGCTGAAGATATCAACGAAGCCCTGCAGCAGGGTAAACAATGACCAGATAAAGATGGACCAGAAATAGATGCGTTTCGAACCGAAGCGGTCAAGCAGCCAGCCGCCCGGGATTTGGCCGATTACATAGGCCCATGAAAACGCAGAGAAAACGTAACCCATGCCTACCGGATCTAGCCCGATATCTTTTGCCATTTCCGAACCGGCAATCGACAGCGTCGCGCGGTCGCCGTAGTTGAAGGACGTGACGATAAACAGCATCACCACTATCCAGTAGCGTGCATTTGTGCGCTTTTCCGCGCTGCTCGCAGCCTGGCTTAATGTACTCATAGTTGCACTCCTGAATCCTGGCCTTCGCCGGTTCATTCTGTACAGCACCTGTAGGGTAATCAGAATGAGAGGTTAGTGTTGGGCAGTTTTGGTACGGCTTAATGCCGTTTTATAGGGAAGCACTGCCTTTTTTGGTAACTGACGGGGAAAGTATATGAAGGAGTGGCACTCTGCCTCACCGTGCATCGACACAACATTAGCAGGTGCGTGGTAGGTTGTTTGGGGCATAAGCCCAAATCAGTGGAAGATGGTTCACGAAAATGCAGATTTTGAGAGGTCTGTCTCGCCGGGTGGCGGCTGCGCCTTACCCGGCCTGCAAAACTAGTTAAGCAGCGTTGCCCAGTGCTCTACCCAGGGGTTCGATTCGCTCTCTGGCTCCGGGTGATCGCCTGCGTCAATCAGCAGCATCTCGCCGACGCGCCGGGCGCTTTGCTCCTGCAGGAGCGCATCAAACTGCTTGCCGCCGCCGCAGAAGTTAGCATAGGAGCTGTCGCCAAGGGCAATGATGCCGTAGCGAACGTCAGGCTGGTAGCCCAGCTGGTCTTTGATGCCCTGATAAAGCGGCACGATGCTGTCCGGCAGGTCGCCCTGTCCGGTGGTGGAGGTGACGATGAGAATGTACTTGTCTTTGTACTTTTCCCAGTCGGCAAGCTCCGGATCTTCATATACCGTGGCCTTGTGTCCCTGGTTCGCGAGGATCGCCTCGGCCTCTTCCGCCACCAGCAACGAATTGCCGTACATCGTGCCGACAAAAATACCTACTTCAGCCATGCTTTGTACCCTTAATGATTACGCCTGCCGTTCATCCTGAACGTTGCCCGGTACAAACTCAACCCTTTCATTTTCGGGGAGTTGTCCGAGCCAGCCAAACTGTGACAGCGCCTGCATCCAGACGTCGTCCAGCCCCGCGCGAAGGGTCAGCGGTTCGCCGGTGAACGGGTGCGTCAGGCTGAGTTCGCTGGCGTGCAGCATCAGGCGATTGCAGCCAAAGTGCGCGGCCGCGCTGCGGTTCTGACGCAGGTCGCCGTGTTTGCTGTCGCCAATGATCGGATGGCGCAGGTGCGACAGGTGACGGCGAAGCTGGTGTTTACGTCCGGTTTTGGGCAAAAGCTCAACCAGGCTGTAGCGCGTGGTGGGGAATTTGCCGGTGGCCACCGGCATTTCGGTGGTCGCCATGCCGCGATAATCCGTCACCGCGGGCTGAGGGTCTTTATCATCCCGTGCAAACTTATCGGCAATTTTGTCCAGCTCCTCCACCAGCGGATAGTCGAGCGTAGCGGCTTCCGTCAGCCAGCCGCGCACAATCGCGTGGTAGCGCTTTTGCATCTGGTGCTGTTCAAACTGCTGCGACAGCAGGCGCCCCGCTTCGCTGGACAGCCCCATCAGCAGTACGCCGGAGGTCGGGCGATCCAGACGATGAACGGTATACACATGCTGGCCAATCTGGTCGCGCACGGTCTGCATGACCACGACTTTCTCGTCGCGATCCAGCCAGCTGCGGTGTACCAGCCAGCCGGACGGTTTGTTCACCGCGACCAGCCACTCGTCCTGATAAAGGATCTCAATTGTCATGCATCTTCACCGGCAAACAGCGCATCAAGACGTTCCAGCTCAACCAGCATCACGACGCGCGCCGGGTGCGCCGCATCCAGCGCCATTTCATAATAAGGAGCGACCGCAAAATTCTGCGGAAGCGGATGACGCCCGTCCAGCAGGGCATGCATGCGGGGGAGTAACACCCACTGCAGCCACTCAAACGGCTCGAGAGTGTCCAGGCAGAAAGGCTGGGTGCTTGCAAACGCCTCAGGCTGCGGCGCAGTCTCCTGCCACAGCTGATGCTGGCGCAAAAGGGCTTCGATGGCGTGCAGCCGGGCACAAACGCTATCGTGTTGCGTCATAAAAACCTCAACTGAAAAAATGAACGGCGCGCAGCATAGCATTGCAGAAGGCAGAAATAAAAAAAGGGAGCACTGTAAAAACAGTGCTCCCGGTTCGTTTCGCAGCATTCCAGCTACAATTTGTGCTCCCTGCTCATCCGTGACAACTTTTCCTGATGCCCGAAGGCCTGGTCATCCGTAAACCGCTGCATCCTGCACGCGACGTCCTGATGCGTTTGTTTCATCCTGAAACGTCCTGGCCATCCTGACCCACCGACCATCCTGACCGGCTCACATTCTCCTTCCTGGAGGTGTCCTTTACGCATCCTGCGTCATCCGCTTCGCTTCTTCCTGAAGCCTTCCTGTCGCGCCATCCCGACGTGTCCTGTGTAAGAAACGCCATCATCCTGATATTCGTCTCTCGTGTCGGCTTCCTGTCGACAGAGATAGAATCCGCTATTCCGCTTCGTCTTACAACCCACTCAGACTGCACGCCAGGGCGTGCATGAGCGTCACCTGAAGTCTTAACGCCCATTACTCCATTGAAAAATATAATAATATTTTTCTCATTTCGATAAGGTATTACTTAATGATTCCGCGATCTCTCACAAACCTTGTAAGAGATCTCTTACACAGGCTATAGCATGATGGATTACAGAAGTGGCTCAAGTCTGATGAGGAATTCCGCAAGTGAGGGGGCGAGAACGTCGCGATTGCGGGTGCCGATGGTCTCTTTTATCACTTCACCGGACAGGTTACAGACGGAGATAACGTCCAGCTCGCTGTCAAGCGTGGCAATAAAGAGGGTCGGAGAAAGCTTAAGACGCTTTTGCGTGACCAGGTGCCCGATGAGGTTTTCCTGAACGCGCCGAAGATCGTCTTCGCTCCAGGTCTGCAGCAACGTTAGCGATACGTCGGCACAGCGCGCGGTCATATCACCTGCAAACTGGGTGGTATAAAACGCGTGAACCGCTGGTTGTACCACAAGGTCCATTGCCCGTTCAACCGCATTTACATTTGCCTCGCCCGCAAAGGGTTTTGGCTGCCAGAGCACGCTGTCTTCAAGCGTTGAGATAATGCACGGGGACGGCACGCCGTATAAATCAGCGCTTTGCGGCCACGTTTTCTGCTTCTCATGCCATGCGTCGCAGTAGCGGGTCGTGAAGGTCATGAGGGCATTTGCAGTTTCGATATCCACGGATTTCTCTCTTCGTGTAAGACAGGATAAACTCAGCCCATCAGTGTACCTGCAAAGTGGTTATGAAACATGTCTTACGAAAATCATCAGGCGTTAACGGGCTTAACGCTGGGTAAATCGACCGATTACCGCGACACCTATGATGCCAGCTTGCTGCAGGGTGTTCCACGCAGCCTCAATCGCGATCCGCTGGGCCTGCACGCCGACGCGCTGCCGTTCGTCGGCGGCGATATCTGGACGCTGTACGAGCTCTCCTGGCTCAACGCGCGCGGCCTGCCGCAGGTGGCCGTCGGCCACGTAGAACTGGATTACGCCAGCGTAAACCTCGTCGAATCCAAAAGCTTCAAGCTGTACCTCAACAGCTTTAACCAGACAAAATTTGACAGCTGGGATCATGTGCAGCGCACGCTGGAGCGGGATTTGCGCGCCTGCGCGCAGGGCGACGTGGCGGTTTCGCTGTACCGCCTGAATGAGCTGGAGGGGCAGCCCGTCGCTCACTTCAACGGCGCCTGCATCGACGATCAGGACATTGACGTGGACAGCTACGAATTCAGCACGGATTACCTCGAAAACGCAGCAAGCGGCAGGGTGATTGACGAGACGCTGGTCAGCCATCTGCTGAAGTCAAACTGCCTGATTACCCACCAGCCTGACTGGGGCTCGGTGCAAATCCAGTACCGCGGCCCGAAAATCGACCGTGAAAAGCTGCTGCGCTATCTGGTGTCGTTCCGCCATCACAACGAATTCCACGAGCAGTGCGTGGAGCGCATCTTCAATGATATTGAGCGTTTCTGTCAGCCAGAAAAGCTGAGCGTTTACGCGCGCTACACCCGCCGCGGCGGGCTGGACATCAACCCGTGGCGCACCAATACCGATTTTGTGCCGGCCACGGGCAGGCTGGTACGCCAGTAAGATAAATATTTTCTCAATATGCGCGGTCTATTCCGCGCTTAAGGTTGTGAAACGTCATAAGCCAGGGCTATTGTAATCAACAGGGAAAGACGATAATCGTCCCGTAAGGAGCTCACTTGATTACACATAT
Organism: uncultured Enterobacter sp.; assembly: GCA_946477805.1. Taxonomy (GTDB): domain Bacteria; phylum Pseudomonadota; class Gammaproteobacteria; order Enterobacterales; family Enterobacteriaceae; genus Enterobacter. The sequence continues at coordinate 6,883 of CAMKZP010000056.1, read as the reverse complement.
TAGCCCGCTTGGCTCAATGGATATGTTGTCGCAGCTGGAAGTGGACATGCTTAAACGCACGGCCAGCAGCGATCTTTATCAACTGTTTCGTAACTGTTCACTTGCCGTTCTGAACTCCGGAAGCCTCACCGACAACAGTAAAGAGCTTTTGTCCCGCTTCGAAAGCTTTGATATCAACGTGCTGCGCCGCGAGCGCGGCGTGAAGCTTGAGGTCATCAACCCGCCGGAAGAGGCCTTTGTCGACGGGCGCATTATTCGCTCCCTGCAGGCCAACCTGTTTGCCGTGCTGCGCGACATCCTGTTCGTTAACGGGCAGATCAGCAACGCGGGCCGCTTCCAGCACCTCGATCTGGAAAGCTCGGTCCATATCACCAACCTGGTCTTCTCTATTTTACGCAACGCCCGCGCCCTGCACGTCGGCGAAGCGCCGAATATGGTCGTCTGCTGGGGCGGCCACTCGATTAACGAAACCGAATATCTCTATGCCCGCCGCGTGGGTACGCAGCTTGGCCTGCGCGAGCTGAACATCTGTACCGGCTGTGGCCCCGGCGCGATGGAAGCGCCGATGAAAGGCGCAGCGGTAGGCCACGCCCAGCAGCGTTACAAAGAGGGGCGTTTTATCGGCATGACCGAGCCGTCCATCATCGCGGCTGAGCCACCTAACCCGCTGGTTAACGAACTGATTATCATGCCGGATATCGAAAAACGTCTCGAGGCGTTTGTCCGTATCGCCCACGGCATTATCATTTTCCCTGGCGGCGTTGGAACCGCGGAAGAGCTGCTTTATCTGCTGGGGATTCTGATGAACCCGGCGAATAAAAATCAGGTTCTGCCGCTGATCCTCACCGGGCCGAAAGAGAGCGCAGACTACTTCCGCGTGCTGGACGAGTTTATCGTGCATACGCTGGGAGAAGCCGCACGCAGCCACTATCGCATCATCATCGACGACGCGGCAGAAGTGGCGCGCCTGATGAAGAAAGCGATGCCGCTGGTGAAAGAGAACCGCCGCGATACCGGCGATGCCTACAGCTTTAACTGGTCGATCCGCATCGCGCCGGATCTGCAGGTGCCGTTCGAGCCCTCTCACGAAAACATGGCCAACCTGAAACTCTATCCGGACCAGCCGGTGGAAGTGCTGGCCGCCGATCTGCGCCGCGCCTTCTCCGGGATCGTCGCAGGCAACGTGAAAGAGGTAGGGATCCGCGCGATTGAAGAATTTGGTCCGTATAAGATCCACGGCGATAGCGAGATGATGCGCCGCATGGATGACATGCTGCAGGGCTTTGTCGCCCAGCACCGCATGAAGCTGCCGGGTTCGGCCTATATTCCCTGCTACGAAATCATCAAATAACGCCTTTCCCCGTCATCACAAGCCGGATCGCGCCCACCGCGCTCCGGCTTTTTTATTATGCCTTTCATTCATAGACATCTCTTATGTCATTTACAAACCCTTTGCCAGCGCAAACGATTACCTCGTTTTTTAAACCATAAAAAATCAGCCTTAATCTAAATTACCTGCCAGAAAATACTAAAAACCCATTTCTTTACAGCGTAACTCACCTAACTCGCGGTTCAACCTTTCAGGCCACATGTTGTTAATGGTAGCCTTCGCGCCCGTAAATTCTCTTTGATGTTTTTTTAACAGATAAATGGTCTAAACATGCCCACATAGAGAGTGGATTATTGCATTTGGGATCAGGATCACTGAAGGATTCATCACTAGAATGTATCTTTCCGCCCGCCAATAGTTACGGGCGAAAATTATTAAAAAACCGTCACTGAACGAATTTCATATTACCGTCAGGCACTTTTTCATCGGATTTGACTAAAAAACCTGACAATTTGCTTCCTCCAGGAGATACAGATGGAAACCACTCAAACCAGCACCGTTGCTTCGATTGATTCCCGAAGCGGTTGGCGCAAAACGGATACCATGTGGATGCTTGGCCTATACGGCACAGCAATCGGCGCTGGTGTACTGTTCCTTCCTATCAACGCAGGCGTTGGCGGTCTGATCCCGCTGATCATCATGGCTATCATCGCCTTCCCGATGACTTTCTTTGCACACCGCGGTCTGACCCGCTTCGTGCTTTCCGGTAAAAATCCGGGCGAAGACATCACTGAAGTGGTTGAAGAGCACTTCGGCGTCGGCGCAGGTAAACTGATTACTCTGCTCTACTTCTTCGCGATTTACCCAATCCTGCTGGTTTACAGCGTGGCGATCACTAACACCGTTGAAAGCTTCATGGCACACCAGCTGCACATGACGCCGCCACCGCGTGCCATTCTGTCTCTCATTCTGATCGTGGGCATGATGACCATCGTGCGCTTCGGCGAGCAGATGATTGTGAAAGCGATGAGCGTGCTGGTATTCCCGTTTGTTATCGCTCTGATGGTGCTGGCCTGCTACCTGATCCCAAACTGGAACGGCGCGGCGCTGGAAACCCTCTCCCTGAGCAGCGCATCTGCAACCGGTAACGGCCTGTGGATGACCCTGTGGCTGGCGATCCCGGTAATGGTGTTCTCCTTCAACCACTCACCGATCATCTCCTCCTTCGCCGTAGCGAAGCGTGAAGAGTACGGCAATGGCGCAGAGAAGAAGTGCTCCAGCATCCTGGCTCGCGCTCACGTGATGATGGTGCTGACCGTGATGTTCTTCGTGTTCAGCTGCGTACTGAGCCTCTCCCCAGCCGATCTGGCTGCAGCGAAAGAGCAGAACATCTCCATCCTGTCTTATCTGGCAAACCACTTTAACGCACCGGTTATTGCGTGGATGGCACCGATCATCGCGATTATCGCTATCACCAAATCCTTCCTGGGCCACTATCTGGGCGCTCGCGAAGGCTTCAACGGTATGGTGATTAAATCTCTGCGCGGTAAAGGCAAGAGCATTGAAATCAACAAGCTGAACAAAATCACCGCGCTGTTCATGCTGCTCACCACCTGGGCAGTAGCGACTCTGAACCCAAGCATCCTGGGCATGATTGAAACCCTGGGCGGCCCGATTATCGCGATGATTCTGTTCCTGATGCCGATGTACGCGATTCAGAAAGTGCCAGCGATGCGTAAATACAGCGGCCATATTAGCAACGTATTTGTTGTGATTATGGGCCTGATTGCCATCTCCGCTATTTTCTACTCGCTGTTCAGCTAAGACCTCCTGCGCCGTCCCCGGGCGGCGCGCTCCTCCCCTCTGACTGATAGCAATGGACGCATCATGATTAGCGTATTCGATATCTTCAAAATCGGTATTGGTCCTTCCAGCTCTCACACCGTCGGACCAATGAAAGCCGGTAAACAATTCACGGATGACTTGATTGCACGCGGCATTTTGCACGACATCACCCGCGTGGTTGTCGATGTATACGGTTCCCTTTCCCTGACCGGTAAAGGCCACCATACCGATATCGCCATTATCATGGGCCTGGCGGGAAACCTGCCGGATACCGTTGATATTGATGCGATCCCTGGCTTCATCCAGGACGTGAACACCCACGGTCGCTTGCTGCTGGCGAACGGCGAGCATGAGGTTGAATTCCCGGTTGATCACTGCATGAACTTCCATGCGGACAACCTGTCGCTACATGAAAACGGCATGCGCATTACCGCGCTGGTCGGCGACAGCGCGGTATACAGCCAAACGTATTACTCTATCGGCGGCGGTTTTATCGTCGACGAAGACCACTTTGGTCAAACCAACGCTTCTGCCGTTGAAGTGCCATACCCGTACAAAAATGCGGCGGACTTACAGCGTCACTGCCAGGAAACGGGGCTCTCCCTCTCCGGCCTGATGATGAAAAATGAGCTAGCGCTGCACAGCAAAGAAGAGCTGGAACAGCACTTTGCTAACGTCTGGGACGTGATGCGCGGCGGGATCGAACGCGGGATCGCTACCGAGGGCGTGCTGCCGGGTAAACTGCGCGTTCCGCGCCGTGCGGCTGCCCTGCGCCGTATGCTGGTTAGCACCGACAAAACGACGACTGACCCAATGGCCGTTGTCGACTGGATCAACATGTTCGCCCTGGCGGTGAACGAAGAGAACGCCGCCGGAGGGCGCGTGGTAACCGCTCCCACGAACGGTGCGTGCGGCATCGTTCCGGCAGTGCTGGCCTACTACGACAAGTTTATTCGTGAAGTGAATGCCAACTCGCTGGCGCGCTACATGCTGGTCACCAGCGCGATCGGCTCGCTGTACAAAATGAACGCCTCCATTTCCGGCGCCGAAGTGGGCTGCCAGGGTGAAGTCGGCGTGGCGTGTTCAATGGCGGCCGCGGGCCTGGCCGAGCTGCTGGGCGCAAGCCCGGCGCAGGTATGCATTGCGGCAGAAATCGGCATGGAACATAACCTGGGGCTGACCTGCGATCCGGTTGCCGGACAGGTTCAGGTGCCATGCATCGAGCGTAACGCGATTGCCTCGGTAAAAGCGGTGAATGCAGCACGTATGGCGCTGCGCCGCACCAGCGAACCGCGCGTGTGTCTCGATAAGGTCATCGAAACCATGTACGAAACGGGTAAAGATATGAACGCCAAATACCGTGAAACCTCTCGCGGTGGCCTGGCGATGAAAATCGTGACCTGCGATTAAGCCTCTCAGGAAGCCTCGTTTTGCGAGGCTTCTTCCCGTTTTCCCCACCATTCATAGTTTCATGCTGCGGTCAGTGTTACCCTTTCATCATTAGACAGAAGGGAGATTATCTGTGGCCGTTCATTTGCTTATCGTCGATGCACTTAACCTGATCCGCCGTATTCACGCGGTGCAAGGCACCCCTTGTAAGGACACCTGCCTGCACGCGCTGGAGCAGCTTATCCGCCACAGTGAGCCTACCCACGCGGTCGCCGTCTTCGACGACGAAGCGCGCAATACCGGCTGGCGGCACCAGCGCTTACCTGATTACAAGGCCGGACGCGCGCCAATGCCGGACGACCTTCACGCAGAAATGCCCGCCCTTCGTGCCGCCTTCGAACAGCGCGGCGTCCCCTGCTGGGGCGCACACGGGAATGAAGCGGACGATCTGGCGGCGACACTGGCGGTAAAAGTGGCCGGGGCAGGACACCAGGCGACAATCGTCTCTACCGACAAGGGTTACTGCCAGCTGCTTTCGCCTGACATTCGCATACGCGACTACTTTCAAAAACGCTGGCTTGATGCCCCCTTCATCGCCGCCGAGTTTGGCGTCTCGCCGGGGCAACTTCCCGACTACTGGGGGCTGGCAGGAATTAGCAGTTCGAAAGTGCCGGGCGTGGCCGGAATCGGGCCAAAGAGCGCCGCGCAGCTGCTGACGGATTTTCAGAATCTTGAGGGAATTTACGCCCGGCTGGATGAGGTGCCGGAAAAGTGGCGTAAAAAGCTGGAGGCGCATAAAGAGATGGCGTTTATCTGCCGGGAAATCGCCACGCTACAGACGGATTTACAGCTGGACGGGAATTTGCAGCAGTTGAGGTTAGAACGGTAGTGTGCCCCTCACCCTAGCCCTCTCCCCGGAGGGGAGAGGGGACTACTGGGTGCGGTCTTTTACCCCTGGACCTTTGGGGTGTACGGTCCGGAGTGAGGGGAATCAACGCTTCTACCGCTCGTCGCGGCGCCCGCCCACGGCCGCCCACCAGCGACGAACGTGTACCGTCACCTCTTCACGGTCGTGGTACAGCTGGCGAGCCTGGATCACCACGTTGATGCCGTGCTCGTCCATCTGCTCCTGGATGTACGCCAGGTTCTGGGACACCTCTTCATAGCGCTTTTTCATCGGCAGCTTGAGGTTAAAGATCGTCTCGCGACACCAGCCGTTCACCAGCCACGACGCCATCAGCGCGGCCACTTTCGCCGGCTTCTCAACCATATCGCACACCATCCAGGAGATGTTGTTGCGGGTCGGGCGGTAGCGGAAACCGTCTTCACGCAGCCAGGTCACCTGTCCGGTATCCATCAGGCTTTGCGCCATCGGGCCGTTATCGACGGACGAAACCCACATGTTGCGTTTCACCAGCTGATAGGTCCAGCCGCCAGGGCAGGCGCCGAGATCGACCGCGTACATGCCGTTCGCCAGACGCTCATCCCACTCATCCGCTGGAATAAACACGTGGAACGCCTCTTCCAGCTTCAGCGTTGAACGGCTGGGCGCATCCGCCGGGAAGCGCAAACGCGGGATGCCCATAAAGAACGGAGAGTTATTGTTGGTATATGAATAACCGGTGTAGCAGCAGCCCGGCGCGATAAAGAAGATATGCACCACCGGGCGTTTAGCCGTTTCGTAGTTCGTCAGTACGCCCACGTCGCGCAGCGCGGCGCGCAGCGGTACGGTGAACTTACGGCAGAACTTCATCAGCTCTTTGCTTTCATTGGTATCGGCAACCTCAACGCGCAGATCGCCCCCCTTCTCAACCACGCCCTGCAGCATACCCACAATCGGCGTAATACGGTCTTCCGGCGGCAGATCTTTGAGCAATTCACCGGCGACAAACATCTGGCGGGCAAAAATCAGCGAGCTGAACGGCAGCTCGCGCGCCAGCTTGTCAGCATCTTCAGGCTGATAGCATTCAAATACCACATAGCCCGCGTTCTCTTTTACGCGGGCAAAACCGAAGACTTCGCGCTTCGCGGCTTTATCCGTAATTTCCGCGGCGCACTCTTTCTCAAACCCCGGGCGACAATACAAAACAACCTTATTCATGAACAACGCCCTTGCGTTTCAGACGGATAGCTCCGATAAACATCAATACCCATCCCGCCAGGAAGCTGACGCCGCCGACGGGAGTAACAAACGCCCACAGGCGCAAATGCGAGAGCGCGAGGCAGTAGAGGCTGCCGCTGAACAGCACGGTCCCCAGCGCCAGAAATACGCTGCTCCAGTAAAACCAGATGCTTATCCGCCGCTGCATGGCGACAGAC
>CAMKZP010000055.1 GCA_946477805.1 uncultured Enterobacter sp. | reverse complement strand
TGTATAAGAGACAGAACAAAGAGTATGCCGTTTATTTATAACCTGAGCATGCTGGTGAATCCGACTGAACACAGCTTTGTTGATGCGTCAAAAGCGAAAAGCGCATTGTAATTCATTCTTTATAAAAAACAGCCGGTGGATAACAGGCAGGGATAATTGCGCCTGTTTCTATCCTGACTGTTTTATTATCTGTACACGGCGGTACGGTGGTTTATGAAAACAAACAGGAAACGCGTTGTTATTACCGGGATGGGCATCTTATCTTCTCTGGCTGATAACCTTGAGGATTTTAAAGACGCTTTGGTTAATAAGCGAAACGGCGTGGCTGACAGCAAACGCTTTTCAACATGGTTTGAAAATGCCAGAGCGGCTGAAGTGCTGCATGAGATCGATTATTCAGAACTCGCGGACGAGATAATTGACTCGCTCGATAATGCGGCGCTGTGGGCTTATAAAGTGGGCAAGGATGCGCTCTGTCAGGCGGGTCTGGTTAATAATAAGACTCAGCTTAAAGAGACCGGCCTGATTGTTGGCGTCTCGTCTGCCGGTACAGAGGCCTTTTTACCGCTGTTTGAGCAGCGTCTGGGCGATTTTTCCCTGCGCAAGGCGCTCTTTTCGGGCGGCTTTTCCTCCTGTTGTTCCAGCGTATCCACTCTGCTGGGGTTGCAGGGCGGCGTCGAGCTGGTCGCCACCGCCTGCACCGCCAGCCCGAATGCGGTGGGCATGGCGTTTGACTACATCCAGAACGGTAAAAACAAAACGATGCTGGCCGTCGGCACAGAGCCTATCTACCTGCCGACCTTCGCCGGGTTTTACGCCCTGAACGTCATGCACCCTGAGGCCTGTACGCCGTTTTCGGGCCAGTCCGGCATGTCTATTGGCGAAGGTGCGGGCGCGCTGCTGCTTGAGGACTACGAGCACGCCGTGGCGCGTGGCGCCACCATTTACGGCGAGATCCTCTCGTATGCCACCTCCTGCGATGCCTTCCACGAGACCGGGCCCGATCCGCGCGCCAGCGGTGCCGTGCAGGTTATGCGCAAGGCCATGGAAAATGCGGGTATCACGCCCGATCGGATTGACTATGTCAACGCCCACGGTACCGGGACCGAAGCCAACGACCGTATCGAAACGCTGGCGATGAAAAAAGTCTTTGCAGACCATGCGATGCCGCCGGTGAGTTCGACCAAATCTTACTTTGGCCACAACATCGGTGCCGCGGGCATTGTCGAGCTCATCGCCTGTCTGGTGACGCTGCCTGACAACCACATTTTGCCCACCCTGAACTTCACCACGGCGCGTCCGAACTGCGATCTGGACTATGTGCCTAACGCGTTTCGCGAGCAGAAGATTAACCTCTTCATGAAGAACAACTACGCCTTTGGGGGAAATAACTGCAGCATGATCGTGAGCATGGAACCCGGTTCCGTTCCGGTCAGCAGCTTTGAGCAGAAGCGGGTCGCCATTACCGGTACCGGCGCGGTTTCGGCAATCGGGCACACCATGAATGAGATCCTGGATAGCGTCTGGAAGCGCAATCATACCGTTGCGCTCGGCGAGGTCACCTTCCCGGAAGACACCCTTGAAGAGGCGAAAGCGCTGCTCACGGTTCTGGAAGAGACCCATCAGTTTGAATTGCTGTTTGGCGATGCGTTCAGCCTGGACGCCGCGCCGCGCCCGGAAGAGCACGCGCAGTTTAACACCTTCCAGGTGACCGGCCTGGAGCCACGCAAACATCTGCGCCGCTTTGACCCGCGTAAAGCGACGCGCGGCGGCACCTTTGCGCTGATTGCGCTGTCCGAAGCGCTGGACCAGGCGAAGCGTAAAATCAAGCGTGATGGCGATGCGCTGGGCCTGGTGATGGGGATGTCCAGCGGTCCGGAGGAGACCACCTACAAATACCTGCAAAGCCTGAAGCCAGACCCCCGCAAGGTTCGGACCTCAGAGTTCCCCGGCTCGCTGATGAATGCGATTCCGACCTTCTGCGGCATTTCTGAAGGGATCAAGGGATACACCACCACGCTTGCCACCGGCGAGAACGCGGCGCTGGGGGCATTGACCTACGGCTATGAAATTGTGCGCCAGAACCTGCAGCCGCAGGTGCTGGTGGGCGGGGCGGATGAGTATTTTCCGTCGATGGCGATGTACATGAATGCGGTGACGCAAAAGCTCCACATGACCTCCAGGGCGGATGATTATCAGGTCTACGGCAAAGCGGCGAAAGGCTATGTGCCGGGGGAAGGGGCCTGCATGCTGCTGCTGGAAGATCCTCAGCGGGCGCAAGAGCGCGGTGCAGAGGTGCTGGCAGAGGTGGTCGGATACGGTAAAGCCTGTAGCAACAGCTACTTTGACGCCTCCCGGCATGATGAAAAATCGTCATCAATGGCGCTCGCCATCGCCCGCGCGCTGGCCGATGCCGGTATCGGGGCGCAGGACATTGACCTTGTGTGCGGCACGAGTAACGGCAGCCCCGACGGCTCGCGCATTGAAATCGATGCCATTTATGCCACCTTTGCCGACGCGAAACCGGATGTGCCGGTGGTGAACTATAACGCCTGCTTTGGTTTTGTCGCTTCCGCCGCCGGTTTGCTCAATCTGACGGTCATTCTTGACTGCTTTAAGAAGCAGGCTGTCCCCGCTATTCCACATACCCTTGAGTTTTTCGATTCACGAATCAACTTCGTGCGGGAACCGCTGCAGCTGGAACTCAGGCAGGTATTACTCGTGGGGGCGACGGAAGGTGGGAACTATTACGCATTTGTGATCAAAGGATAACACCGTGGACAATGCCGCTATCATTTCAGGGTTCAGTTCCTGCTTACCCTTTGCCGAAGACAACCATCAGCTGATTCATAACCTGAAGCGGGGAAGGCGCGTTGAAACAAACGCCTGGTTCAGGTCTGACGACGAGGCAATAAAGTGCGGGTTTAGCGGGAATATCCAGGTCGCCACGCTGGACCGGGTGGGTGATAGCGCATTCGATCTGCTCCTTCGCCTGATCGAAGATGCTCTCGGCCAGGCGGCGCTGGAGGCGCACTGTTTGGCCGAGAGTAACGTACGGGTCTATTTGACCGGTATCGGCCCGCGTGTCGACGGTATGGCCTTCAAAAGCTTCTATAACAAAAATGACGTTGAAGATATTCATCTTTCAAAATCATTAATGCAGCTGCACGTTGAGAATATGTCGCAGGATCGTCTGGCAGGCGACCTGGCGCGTCGATATCGGCTGCGCTATTTGCCGCCGAATATGAACTGCACCAGCAACTCGTCGCTGACGGCGATCCATTTAGGCTGTCAGGCCATCGAGCATAAGGGTGTCGATCTGGTGCTGGTGGTTAACTGCTCAAAAATTAAAACGCAGGATCTCTGGTTTCTCACGACCCAGTCCATGCTGGATAGCGATCCCGTTCAGCCCTTTGGTGAGAACAGCAAAGGGGTTTTATTTGCTGAGGGGTTTAGCGTTCTGCTGCTCGAAAGTGCCCGCCACCGGCGAGCGCGCCAGCGCAGCGGTGGGATACGTTTGCAAAGCGCCTATATGCAAATCAGCGCCGGCAGAAGTAACGACAGCTCATGGCTCAGCACCAATGTGGTGAAAGTCATGCAGCAGGCGCTGCAAAAAGCCCAGATTAATGCAGGCGATCTGGCCGCGATTATTCCTCACGGCAACGGATCGTCCATTAGTGATAAAGCCGAAGCGAAAGCCATCGCCGTATTAAGTGACGGGAAGCCGATCCCCGTTCTCGCCTATAAAGGCCAGATAGGCTATACCGCCACCGGCTCGGGAATAATTGATTTAATTATTGGGCACCACACTTTATCCCGGCGCGAAATTATTTCGCCCGTCGCCAATGACGCCATTATTTCGACCGTTGCGCAGCAGCTATGGGTGGATCGCGAGGTCACGCCCCATGCGCAATCGCATCTCCTGAAAATGGGGATCGGGGTCGATGGTTCCATTATTGGCGTCGTGATGTCAGACACGCATTCAGGGCGGTAGACGACAGTGGAAAAGCCTATGTATTTATCGTCATTTTCAATGGTTGAGCCAGAAGAGACCTTTTATTTTTATCAGCCGAGCTGGCTGAATGCCTGGGAAGCGCATTTATACAATAAGGCGCTGACGTCTTCCCATGTTAACGGCTGGGGCCTGAAACGCTTTGGCACCGAGCCGGGGCGGTATGCCGGAGAGATGATCCGAAATCCGCAGTACCAAAAATACCTCGAGGCGATGGAACAATCGGCGGAGGAGGCGCTGCTGGCGCTGCCTGCCAAGGAGCGCATGAGATTATTGAAACGCCGCACGGCGTTTATCTACGTCGATTCCTGGGGCGAGTCGGGGCCGTTTGAGAATATCGCCAGCGCCCTGCATATTTCGGCGATAGATACGCTGCCAAAGAATCTGGTCAAACGGTTCGCGATTAACGGGCCTACCTGCAAAATCCGCGGTGAGAAGCAGGCCTTTATGCAGGCTGTCGCTCTGGCGAAGGATTACCTGGGCTGGGACGTGTTTGATTACGTGGTGATCTGCGCGGCGTATCGGGCGATCCCCATCCTGGTCTTTTCTGACGAGGATCGTCCTCTTACCGGCAGAGAACATCGGCGCGGGAAGGCGGAAAACGTCAATTTAACCGTCGAGCGCACCGGGTGCTTTATTTTCAGCAGTCAGGAAAGCGCGATAAAGGTGAGCGGCGGGCACTATCTTATGGCGGAGACCCTCGAGAGCCCGGGGGATGCGAGACGCATTGCCTACGCGGGCGGGCGAAACGATCTGCTGCAGCGTTCGGCGGTGCCTGAAGAAAACGTCCTTAACCTGGCGCAGACCTACGGTGCCAGCGGGTGTCTGACGCCTGCGTTGAGCTTCGCCTGGATAACGCAGCACGCCTCTACGGCAGGAAACCTTAGAACAGTCGTCCCGGACAGCGTGTTGGGGTACAGCTATTTTGATATCGACTATGACAAGGAATAACGGCAACGCTATGAGCAAAATAATAAAAGCGCTCCCTATGCTCTCGCTAAATAACATCTATAAGCACTATGGCGAGGGTGACGGCAAAGTCGACGCATTAAAAAATATCAGCCTGGAGATCGCAAAAGGGGAATTCCTGGCACTCTGCGGGCCATCCGGCAGCGGTAAAAGCACGCTGCTGAATATTTTGTCCGGTATTGATAAACCCAGCGGCGGTACCGTTCTGTTCCTGAATAAATTGCTGAATAACCTGAACGAAGAACAGCTTTCTGCCATCCGCGGAAAGCATTTAGGTTTTATCTTTCAGTTTTTTAATTTAATTCCGGTACTGACCGTCTTTGATAACGTCTATTTCCCGCTGGTGCTGAATGGGCATATCTCTAAAAACGAGGCGAAAGCACGGGCGCTGCAGTTTATTGACAGCGTCGGTCTGGGCGCGTTGACGGATCGTAAGCCAGGGCAACTTTCCGGCGGGCAGCAGCAGCGGGTGGCCATCGCCAGAGCGCTGGCGCACGAACCGCAGATTGTCATCGCCGATGAACCTACAGGCAATCTCGATCTCGGAACGGGAGAAGCCATTCTGGATCTGCTGTTGAAAATTAATCAGGAGACACAGACCACTTTTATCATCTCCACGCACTCGAGCCAGCTAAAAGCGCGCGCGCGGCGGGTGGTTGAAATTAAAGACGGAGAATTAGTTCATGATTCGCAAATGTAACTTTTTCCTGCTTTGCGGGTGTGTGCTTTATCTGCTGCATGGCGGAGCCGTCAGGGCGTCTACGGTCCCGGTGGCTGAACGGGTCATACAGCACGGGTTTCCGACCCAGCCCGGCGCGTTGGCCGAGCTCACTCAGGCACTGTTTAAGGAATACAGCCGCAATGACAATCCCCTTTCGCTGGTGTTTTACGCCTACGGCATGCTCCGGCAGGCCGATTATTTTCTGGCAACCAACGATCTCATTCGGGCGTCAGAATACGCCAAGACCGGTTTTTTTTATCTGGATGAAGCGGTTGAACGGCATGAAGACAACCCGAGAGTCCGCTATTTGCGCGCGCGGGTTGATGCATGGCTGGCGTCTGATTTAGGGCGTTGCGTCATCACGCTCAACGATACCGCAGTGATGCTGAATAACGCGCCGGGGTTCAGCGCTGGGCTGGTGGAGCATATCAAAGGGATGCGCTATCGCGCGCTGCTGAGCTGTAAGCAGCCCCGGCAGGCAAACACGTTGCTCGCGGAAATTAAAAAACAGGATCCCGACGCGGCTGCGGCGCTGGTATCAGGCCACGCGCCGGAATGGGATACAGCCGAAGTCACTCAGATAGTGTTACCACTGGTGAAAGGGAAATAAATGGTCTGGCAAATGGTTTTAGCCACTGTGGTTGTTATTGGCATTCTGCTTTTTGTGCTGTGGTGCGCAATATATTGCTCGCGAGACGTGAAGTTTGCTTTTTTAAACCTCTTCCGGCACAAGCGTCGATCGTTTTCTACCCTTGCTGCAATTATGCTGGGCGGTATATCGATATTTCTCTACGGCGGTTTTATCGATTACTCATTCTGGATCCTGAAAGAACAAACCATCCGAACCAACGTGGGCCATGTTCAGATCTACAAAGATAACTATTTTGAGACGTCCAATAAAAACAAAAGCCTCATAAATGATTATCAGGCGTTGAAAAAGGCGATCCTCAGCGAACCGGAACTGGCGAAGTCTATCTCAACCCTTTCCGGACAGCTGGAGTTCTCAGGGGTGATTTCGCAGTACGAGAGTGAAACCTCAAGCTATTTTTCCGCGCTTGGCGTTGAGCCATTGCCGGCCTTAAAGCTGGGCGCATTTGATAAGCTTATTTCAGGCAGCGACCTTTCGCGGGTAAAAACCAATGAAATTACCCTCGGCAGCGGACTGGCGAAAACCCTCAATGCCCATTACGACGACTGGCTGGACGTACTGGTGGTTAATGCCCATGGCGGGCAGGGCGCATTATCCCTGAAGCTGCGCGGCGTTTTTCAGTCGGGCATCAAGGATTACGATGATGTGGCAATGAAAATCCCGCTTGATACCGCGCAGCGTATTATGGGAACCGACGGCGTCAGCAAAATCCTGATCCTGCTCAATGAGGATGACACGGCTGCATTCTGCGACAGGCTGCGCCTGTTTATTTCCGAACATCATCTGCCGCTGATCGTCAAGGACTGGAAAGAGGTTTCGCTTTTCTATCAACAGGTAGAAGGGCTACTCTCCGGGATCTATTTCTTTATTAAGCTCATCGTCAGCCTGATTGTTATTTTTATGATTAGCAATGCCATGACGATGAACATTATTGAGCGCACCCGGGAAATAACCACGCTCAGGGCGATTGGCCTAAAACCGCTGCACGTTACGCGACTTTTTTTATTAGAGGGGATTTTCACCGGCATTATGGGGGCCGCCGGGAGCCTTGCGATCGGTTACGCCATTGCGGCGGTCATTAACCTTCAGGGAATTCCCATGCCGCCGTCGCCGGGACAATCTCAGGGATATACCGCATTTATTAAAACGGACACGCTGGCGCTTAACTGGATAACGCTGGTACTGCCGATATTAACGGCAGCCGGCGCCTCGGTACTGCCCGCCCTGCGTGCCTCCCGGCTGAATATTTCGGACGCGTTTAAATTCTCGTAAGGAAGCGACATGTTCAACAAGATCACTACCACGCTATTGTTATGTTTAACCGTCTTTTCGTCCTGGGCTTATGCCTCTCCTGCGGATGAAAAAGCGCTGGATATTATCCGCCGGGCTGACGAGGTGCGCTCCCCGAATAAGCCTTTTCGCTATACCCTGACGATTAGCGAATATAAGGCGGGTGTGGATCAGCCTGAGAATAAACAGATCCTTGATATCTCTATGCGCTTTATTAAGCCGGACGGCGAGACAAAAGCGGATGCCCGTTCGCTGGCGCGGTTAATCTTTCCGCCGCGGGACAGAGGAAAAGTGCTGTTCTCGGACGGGTATGCGCTGTGGTTCTATACGCCCGAGCTGCGCCGCCCCGTTCCGGTGTCGCCACAGCAGCGGCTCATTGGGCAGATAGCCAACGGGGACGTGATTGTCACCAATTTTGAGTACGCCTATCACGCCACCCTGCAGGAAGAGGTGCCCTGCGGCGAGAAGATCTGCTATTCGCTGCTGCTTGAACGCAAGTCTGCCGAGGCAACCTGGCCAAAAATTCGCTATTACGTTGAGAAAGAGGGCGATAACCGTCCCTTCAAGGCATCTTATTACTCTCTCGACGATCGGTTGTTCAAAGAGGTGACGTACCATGATTTTAAACCGGTGCTGGGGAGAATGCGCCCGACAAAAATTGTGGTACAGGACGCCCGAAACGGTAAACGCTATTCCATCATGGAATACAGCAACATTCGCCTGGAATCACTGCCTGAATCCTGGTTTACCCGTGAGTCCATCATGCGTGGTGTGCAATGAAACGCGTGCTGGCGAGGATAGCGCTTGTCCTGTCGTGTACGCCTCTGAGCCTGCTGGCCGGGTGCTTATCCGGGACTGAAGTGGCACAAAATGCCACGGTGACGTTGTATGAGCAGATGTCATACGCCGGGAAGCAGACCTCGCCGTGGCAGATCAACGGTAAAAACCCCTACACCCGCAACAATGTTTTTAACGATGCGGGTATCAACATTGCCAGCAATTGCGCGGTTATCGACAACGCGCTGAACCTCGATTTTTCGCTCTACGGGCTGACCTGGTACGGCGCCAGGCCGCTGGGGGAATTTGAAGAAGAAGATCGCCGTTCCAGGGTTATCATCGAAAAATTGCGCGTAATGTATAGCATTTCAGACCAGGTCCAGCTTGAGATGGGCAAGCTCAAACCGAAGCCGGGCCTTTTTTTCCTGCGTTCGCCTGCCGATCTCGTGAGCCAGTATTACGGGGGCTTCAAGCCCACGCGTCTTTATGACCCTCAGATGAGATCGGCGTATCAGTCCTCCTCGTGGGCGGCCACGCTGTCTGCGGACGATCGGCAGCATGCCTTATCCCTCAGCGTCGTGCCAAAGCTGTCGACGATTGATAAACGCTACCTCTCCTCCAGCGCCTGGTCAGACAACCAGCGTGGCAACAGCAGTGAATCCTGGCTGCTGAGCTACTCGTCGCATCAGTTTCGCGATCACACTCCCGGCGTGCGCGTTCTGCTCGGCGATTCCCAGTCGGTCGCGTTTTCCGATAGCGTCACCTGGACGCCGCAGATGACGTTTAAGGGGGAGATGGCGTTTCACCGCGGGCAGCGCTGGCGCCACCTTTCCGACCGGCAGCGCCAGGCGCTGGAGCGTTATGAGTTTCCGTCATCGCTTTACAGCGCTGAGGATAAGCCGGGTGTTGAGCTGGCGGTGGGCGGGGAATATACCACCGATAACTTCTCTCTTTTCGGGCTGGAATATTACTTTCAGAGCGAAGGGTATTCTCGCGCCCAGTGGCAAAAGCAGAACGACCTGCTGCGCTTTCTGAATGCCCGTACCGGCTACGATCCGCTGGATAACGCGTTCGACTCGTATAAATACCTCATGTCCTCTGAAATCAGTAATACCGGCAATAAGGGCATGCTGCAGAGGAAACATTATCTCAACGGCTGGGCGAGCCTGCAGGCCGGAGGACAGGTCGCGTTGCAGCCGTACATGGTACTTAATCTTGTTGACGCCAGTACCCTGGCTGGCCTCCACGTTAGCGCGCCGCTGACCACCCTAAGTGACAATCTGGAAGCGTTTGGCGGACTGTATGCCGCGCTGGGAGGGGCCGATTCTGAGTTCGCTCTCTTTGGTGAGACCGTCGGTATGTATGTTGGACTGAAATATTATTTATAAGGAGATAACGATGACGCTTAATCATGATGAACATCCCGTGGTGCTGCTTTTTTCCGGGCAGGGAAATCCCGTGACCGGAATGGGAAGCGATCTGTGGGATATAAATGCTGCAACGAAGCGGATCTGGGATTGCGCCAGCGATATTTCCGGCAAGGATCTCCGTCGGCTATGCCTTCGGGGGCCGATGAACAGGCTGATTCAGACGCCGGTGCAGCAGATGGCGGTGACGGCCATCAACGTGACGCTGTTCAGCCTGTGGAAAGAACGGTTTAGCCAGACGCCGGTTATCGGCTCCTGCGGGCATAGCGTCGGGGAATACAGCGCGCTGTATGCTGCCGGGGCGCTTTCGCTGGAGACGCTGTTCCGCACGATCCATTTTCGCGCCAGCACCATGGACGCGGTAAGCAAGTTACATAAAGGGGCGATGCTGGCCCTGAAGGGCATTACCCCTGCGCAGCTCGCGGAGACAATCTCCCGCTCGGGCATCGCGCTGGATATCAGCTGCGATAATACCCCTGTCCAGCAGGTGATTGGGGGCACGCCGACCGCGCTCAATGATTTTGCCAGCGTCCTGCTGCGAGAAGGCTATACCCCCATTAAGCTGGGCGTGAGCGGCGCATGGCATACGCGCTTAATGGAGGAGGGCGTTCAGCCGATGCGTGATTTCATTGCCGGGCAGCCCATTACCGCACCTGAACATGAGGTAGTGATGAACGTGACGGCCCGGCCTGAGTCTGAACAGGCGAAAATAAAAGAAAATCTGGCGCTGCACCTGACCCATACGGTGAAGTGGCGCGATACGCTGTCATACTTTTTACATCACGACAGCCGCCCGCACGTTGTTGAAATGAGCAACAAGCCCTACCTGGGACAGATGTTTAATGATTTTCCAGGGGGCGTTTCTTCCCCGGTTGTCCACTGCAGAAAAGCACTCGAGATGTAACGGTAGCGCCATGATCCCTGATTATTTAACCTTTATCCGCTTTCAGGATAAAAGAAACCTGCTTTTTATCTATATTGTCACGCTGATCCTGCTGGGGTTTTACGGCAAAAATAGCGGCTTCTCGTTCACCCGCGAGGATGCGTGGTGCGTGAGCGGTATTTTAGCGCTGGTGCTCTACGCGTTTATTGCCGATCTCCGGGCGTACTGGGCCTATAAGTGCGTGGTCAAAAATGTTGACCTGAGCTGCTTCCTGGACGAGGAGAGGAAAGAGAGGCTGCGTTTTCTCTTTGCTCCCTTCACGGTTCTTGCCGGTGCCGCGCTGCTATTTTGCGGGTTAACCTGGGTGCTTTTTTCCCTGGTAGCGCCGGGCGTGGCGCTTGTCGCTGTGGCGATGGTAGCGCCGCTGCTCATCTGGGGGATATTTGCCCTGCTGCGCCCGGTGTATATCAGGCAGGTCATCGTCTCTGCGCGAGATACCATCAAATACAGGCGGATTACGGGTTATCTGGCGGTGGCGGTTGTCATGTCCGTCATGATGAATTTACTGACGATCGCCCCGCTCGGTAAACGTGCAGAGTTCGATTTTTATGGGCAATACTTTACCCTCAAAGCCATTATCACCATGCTGATACTCTGTGCGGTGGTGCTGGCGATTAACCTGTTATTTTTACGTTTTACCAAACGCTATATCTTTCTTGGGCATCTGTTCCTGAATGAGATTGACCTCCACTTTTCGCAAGCGCTTCCCTGGCGTTCGCTCTATGTAAAGCCGCTGTGGCTGAGGCTGGCTATCCTGCTGGTGGTCGAGTTTGCGTGGCTGGTTCTGGTCGGGCTTGTCGTGACGCTGGCGGGAGGGGCACTGTGGTTCGAGGCCTATTTTTTGCTCTGCTACGCGCCTTGCCTGGCCTATTACGCGCTGCACGCCCGGTGGAAATGGCATCACGATTTTATGATGTCATGCGACATGTGCCTTCGCTGGGATGAGATAAAAAGGCAAAACGCGTTATGGTAAGCGGGTAAAAACAACCGGCGGCGCATACCCTGAAGCCAGGACGATGCGCCGCCGTAGTTATCTCAAAACACCGGCACCCCCAGCCCCCTCTTCACCGCCC
>CAMKZP010000054.1 GCA_946477805.1 uncultured Enterobacter sp. | reverse complement strand
ATCAAATCCTGGGAATTATTCATTATTAGAATCAGTTGTTTAAAAATCAAACGTACTACAGCCCATGTTTGGCTCCGCTTACCTGCTTTTTACCAGGTAAATTTATAGGATTGTAGCGTAAAAAAAGAGAATTTCGCAGTCTTGCGGAGCAGGTATTAGTGCGTATGATAACGTCACTGGAGTTGTGCTTTTAACAAATTTGCCTCTAACCCCAGGAATCCGCACATGCGTATCGAAGAAGATCTGAAGTTAGGTTTTAAAGACGTTCTTATCCGCCCTAAACGCTCTACACTGAAAAGTCGCTCAGACGTTGAACTCGAACGTCAATTCACCTTTAAGCATTCTGGTCAGACCTGGTCTGGCGTGCCGATCATCGCTGCGAATATGGATACGGTTGGCACCTTCGAGATGGCAACGGCGCTGGCGCAGTTTGAGGTTCTCACCGCTGTCCACAAGCACTACAGCACCGAAGAGTGGAACGCGTTTGTCGCGTCCGCATCTGCTGACGTCGTGAAGCATGTGATGGTGTCTACCGGTACGTCCGATGCCGATTTCGAAAAAACGAAACAGATCCTGAATGCTAACCCGGCGCTGAACTTTGTTTGCATCGATGTTGCGAATGGTTACTCCGAACACTTCGTGCAGTTTGTGAGCAAAGCGCGTGAAGCCTGGCCGACGAAAACCATTATTGCGGGTAACGTGGTGACGGGCGAAATGTGTGAAGAGCTGATCCTCTCCGGCGCCGATATCGTTAAAGTGGGCATTGGCCCGGGCTCCGTATGCACCACGCGGGTGAAAACCGGCGTCGGGTATCCGCAGCTGTCTGCCGTGATTGAGTGCGCCGACGCCGCGCATGGTCTGGGCGGTCAGATCATCAGCGATGGCGGCTGCACTATGCCTGGCGACGTCGCGAAAGCCTTTGGCGGTGGCGCAGACTTCGTAATGCTTGGCGGTATGCTGGCCGGTCACGAAGAGAGCGGTGGTACCGTGGTTGAAGAGAACGGCGAGAAGTTTATGCTGTTCTACGGCATGAGCTCTGAATCCGCCATGACCCGCCACGTTGGTGGCGTAGCAAAATACCGTGCAGCAGAAGGCAAAACCGTGAAGCTCCCTCTGCGCGGTCCGGTGGAAATCACCGCGCGCGATATTCTGGGCGGTTTACGTTCAGCGTGCACTTACGTGGGAGCATCCCGCCTGAAGGAGCTGACGAAACGTACGACGTTTATTCGCGTTCAGGAGCAGGAAAACCGCGTGTTCAATAGCCTGTAATGGCTCCCGCTGGCGCACGAACGTGCGCCAGCGCATTGCTTTACGACCACAACGCTTTACTACCCCGCACTCATCGCATCCCCCAGATGGAAAATGGGCAGATACATAGCGACCACCAGCGTACCGATAATCAACCCCGTGACAATCAACAGTAACGGCTCCAGAAGGGCAGCCAGATTATCTGCCTGTTGGAACGTCTGCTCCGTATGGTGGCGAGCAAGGTTGACCAGCATGATATCGAGGGCACCGGAGGCTTCACCGGTTCGTATCAACTGGATGCAGAGCGGTGTAAAAACGCCCGCTTCGTGAAACGATGCCCAGATGGGCATTCCTCGTTCGACATGTTCGCGGATCTCCCGAAGTATTCCTTGCCAGTACGCGTTCTCAACGGTCTCTTCCACGCTTTCCAGCCCCTGTAAAAATGCGATGCCCGCCTGCTGGGTTAATGACAGCACGGTGAAAATCTGCCCCAACTTTTGTCCCCGCCTCAGTGTTCCCAGAACAGGCAGCCGTAACAGCAGGCGCTGGCAGCGCGGGTGTCTTCTCAGTTTATATACCGTGCCTGCCGCCAGCAGGAGCAGCGCCACCATGATGACGATGTGCTTCTGAAGAAACGCTGCCAGCTCCATCACCCCTCGGGTGAGTAAGGGAAGGGGGGTATTAAAGGTTTTATAGATAGCCGCGAATTCAGGCAGCACCAGCGTGACCATCGCCAGCACCACAAAGGCGGCAAGCGTCAGGATGATGAGCGGGTAGCGTAGGGCTTTTTTAACTTTCGCGCTAAGCAACTGCTGGGATTTTTGCTGCTCCGCAAGCTCGCGGCAGCACTCCTCCAGCTTTCCCGTCAGCTCCCCGGTTTTTATCATCGCAACATAAAGCGGGCTGAATACCGTGGGCCATTTCGCCATCGCTGCTGATAAAGCACAGCCTTTGCTGAGGTCGTCCGCGAGGCTTTGGAGCAGCGCCTGCCACTGCGTTAACGGATGCTGCTCCGCCAGCATTTGCAGGCTTTGAGACAGCGTCAGGCCAGCGTGTAGAAGCGTTGCAAGCTGGCGAAAAACAGCGTAGCAGTGATGTACCTGCCACCGATGGCGCTGCAGGCAGCGAGCGAGCGCCAGGGGGTGCAGTTCCCGTTGCACCAGCGCCAACAATGCAGCTTCGCGATCGGCGGCCCAAAGCGTTCCCGCGTGCAGCTCGCCCTCCGCGGTCAGCGCCCGCCAGCGCCAGAGTTGGTTACTCGCCATCGGGCATGCCCAGAACGCGGACCAGCTCCTCGAGCGTGGTCAGCCCTTGCTCAATGGCCATGCAGCCGTGCTCAAATAAGGAGGTCATTCCGCCCCGGCGCGCGCAGGCGTCTATCACTTCTATATTCTCTCCGCTGGCGATGGCCTGGCGCAGCGTACTGTCGATTTCCAGCACTTCAAAAAGGGCAACGCGGCCATAGTATCCGTGATAGCAGCGATCGCAGCCGCCCGGCTGCCAGCGTGGCAGCGGCCTGGGCCACACATTGCGGGGTAATTCCGCGCGGTGGCTGGCGTCCTTCCGGCAGTGTGGACACAGCCGCCGTACCAGGCGCTGGGCAACGACGAGCGAAAGCGCTGAGGAGATCATCCAGCGCGCGACGCCCATTTGCTGCAGGCGAATTAATGTTTCCGCTGTGGAATTGGTATGAAGCGTGGACAGCACCAGGTGCCCGGTTTGTGCGGCCTTAATGGCGATTTCTGCCGTTTCACCATCACGAATTTCCCCCACCATAATAATGTCAGGATCCTGGCGCAGCAGGGCGCGCAGAACGCTTTGAAAGGTTAGCCCCGCGCGAGGGTTGATCTGCGTCTGGTTTAACCCGGCAAGCGGAATTTCGATGGGATCTTCTACGCTGCAAATATTCACGTCAGGGGTATTTCGGGCCTGGAGCGCCGTGTACAACGTCACGGTCTTACCGCTGCCGGTAGGGCCTGTGACCAGGATTAACCCCTGCGGCTGGCGAAGCACGGCGGAAAAGCGCGTCAGCTGCTCTTCGCTCATGCCCAGCTGTTCCATCTCCAGCGCCTGCTGCACCTGATGAAGCAGGCGCAGCACGATTTTTTCTCCTCCGCTGCAGGGAAGCGTGGCGATGCGAAAAGAGACGCTCTTATTTGCCAGCTCAACCGTAAATTGCCCGTCCTGCGGCAGGCGGCGTTCCGCGATATCCAGGTTGCCCAGCAC
Organism: uncultured Enterobacter sp.; assembly: GCA_946477805.1. Lineage (GTDB taxonomy): Bacteria > Pseudomonadota > Gammaproteobacteria > Enterobacterales > Enterobacteriaceae > Enterobacter. The sequence continues at coordinate 8,398 of CAMKZP010000054.1, read as the reverse complement.
CTTGAGCCGCGCGCTGAGCGTGGTGCCTGCGGCGACAGAGAGCGGAGGTTGCGGGTATAGCACTCCGTCAATGCGCAAACGGATCTGGCAGCCGTTTTCCGCAGGTTCAATATGAATATCGGACGCTCGCTGATGCAGAGCCTGCAGCAGGGTGTGGTTCAGGACATCCACCCCCGCACCCGCCGCGGATATGCCCGGCAGAGAGGTGGGGGAGACCGCCTGGCGCTGTTTCTCCATCCGTTCGGCGGTCCAACATTCGATATCAATACGCTTTTGCGTGGCGAAGCGGAGCGCTTCCATGAGTTCGGCGCCGGGGTTTCCCACCACGGCGATACTGATTGTATCGGTATCGCTGGACAGCAGCAGGGCGTGGTGGCGCTGACAAAGCGCCATAAGCTGTTCTGAGTTCATCATCTTCCCCCATTAGTTGCCGTCGAAGCGGAAGACATCTTCGCAGGCCTGCCGGAGCGCGCTGTCACTGTCAATCCTGCAGTCGCGCGTCCAGCCCGTCATCCCATTGCCATCGCTCCAGAGCGGCGTCATAAGCACCTCTAGCCCGTTCAGGCTCTCCTGGCCCGTTAATGACACCACGCCTTTAGCCACGCTCATCGCTGACACGTAGCGTGTTGTCGCCGGGGAAGGGATGCCGTTTGTGCTCGCGTCGCAGCTCTCCACGCCGCCGTGATCCAGGGCGCAAAGCTCAATGGCGGTGCGGTAGGGGATAAAGGTTTGCAGCATGTCGGTTAGGGCCGCTTTTCGCAGGTAGTTCTGGTAGGCGGGTACGCCAATGGCGCTCAGAATGGCAATAATGCCAATCACCACCATCAGCTCGATGAGCGTAAATCCTTGCTGTCTGTTCATGTCCACTCCTTTCGTTAAGTGGCGCTACTCTGGCAGCGCGCAGGCGTGGAAACGAGAGGCAATAAAAAGAACGTGAAGGGGCTTTCAGAGGATTAATGTGGGGTTGCAGAGAAGAACATCTGTTTTGCGAGCGAGGCTGAAATTTCCCTCTCCGGGCGAAGAGGGAAGGAAAAACTATTTAAAGCGCATTGAGAGGTCGAGCGCGCGCACGTGCTTGGTCAGCGCGCCAACGGAGATGTAATCGACGCCCGTTTCCGCAAATTCACGGAGGGTTTCGAACGTCACATTGCCGGAGACTTCAAGCTGCGCCTGACCGTGAGTGCGTTTTACCGCCTCGCGCATCTGCTCTGTTTCGAAGTTATCGAGCATGATGATATCCGCGCCCGCCTTGATGGCTTCATCCAGCTCTTCAAGACTTTCCACTTCGACTTCAACCGGAACGTCCGGGTGCAGCCAGAAGGCTTTCTCCACTGCCTGACGCACGGAGCCAGAGGCAATAATGTGGTTTTCTTTGATCAGGAAAGCATCGGACAGCCCCAGACGGTGGTTTGCGCCTCCGCCGCAGAGCACCGCGTACTTCAGCGCGGTACGCAGGCCCGGCAGCGTTTTGCGGGTGTCCAGCAGCTGCGTGCGGGTGCCGGCCAGCAGGTCAACATAGCGGCGCACCTCGCTGGCGACGCCAGAAAGCGTCTGCACAAAGTTTAGCGCCGTGCGTTCGCCGGTCAGCAGCACGCGGGACGGGCCCGCCAGCTCAAACAGGGGTTGATTGGCCGCGATCGCATCGCCATCTTCGACGTGCCACGTCACCTGAACATCGTCGCCCGCCAGCTGGGTAAAGACCTCTTCGACCCAGCGTTTACCGCAAAAAACGCCCGCTTCACGGGTAATAACCACCGCCTGCGAGCGCGTCTCTTTTGGCAACAATTGGGCGGTAATATCGTTGTCGGCGCTGACGTCTCCGCCCAAATCTTCTTTCAAAGCATGGGCAACGCTTGCCGGAATATCCATGTTAATACGTTCCAGAAGGGCGTCACGTCGGTGGTCGGGGTTGTAGCGGCGAGGCGGCATGATAAAACTCCAAATTGGTAACGAATCATAATATTGAAACATGCTACTCTGAACCGAGTAACTGCACCATACATAAGGAGTTCCAGCATGTTGTTAGAAAACGGATGGCTGGTGGACGCGCGGCATGTGCCCTCGCCGCACCACGATTGCCGCCCGGAGGATGAAAAGCCCACACTGCTGGTGGTTCATAATATCAGTCTCCCGCCGGGCGAGTTTGGTGGCCCGTGGATCGACGCGTTATTCACGGGAACGATAGATCCCACTGCTCATCCTTTCTTTGCTGAAATTGCCCATCTGCGCGTGTCGGCTCACTGTCTGATTCGTCGTGATGGCGAGGTGGTTCAGTATGTTCCTTTTGATAAGCGCGCCTGGCATGCGGGCGTGTCGTTGTATCAGGGGCGCGAGCGCTGCAACGATTTTTCCATCGGCATTGAGCTGGAAGGAACGGATACCACGCCTTACACCGATGCACAGTATCAGCGGCTGGCTGCCGTTACCCAAACGCTCATCGGGCTTTACCCTTCGATTGCGGAGAATATTACCGGGCACAGCGATATTGCCCCGGAAAGAAAAACCGATCCCGGCCCGGCGTTTGACTGGTCCCGGTTTCGCGCCATGCTTACCGCCTCGTCAGATAAGGAGATGACATGACGTTGTTTACCATGCTACTGGTTATGATCGCTGAACGCCTGTTCAAGCTGGGCGAACACTGGCACCTGGATCACCGGCTGGAGGTGATGTTCCGCCGGATCAAACATTTTTCCATGCTGCGTACGCTGCTGATGATGGCTGGCGTAATGCTCATTACCTTCCTGCTGCTGCGCGCGCTGTACGGGCTCTTTTTCAACGTGCCGCTGCTGGTGGTGTGGATCCTGCTCGGCGTGCTCTGTATTGGTGCGGGCAAGGTGCGTCTGCACTACCACGCTTACCTGAAAGCGGCGTCCCGCGACGACGCCCACGCGCGCAGCGCAATGGCGAGCGAGCTGACCCTGATCCACGGCGTGCCGCCGGATTGCAACGAGCGCGAATTCCTGCGCGAGCTGCAAAACGCGCTGCTGTGGATTAACTTCCGCTACTATCTGGCACCGCTGTTCTGGTTTGTGGTGGGTGGCCCGTGGGGGCCGGTGCTGCTGATGGGCTATGCGTTTCTGCGCGCCTGGCAGACCTGGCTGGCGCGCTACCTGACGCCACACGAGCGCCTGCTGTCAGGCATTGACGCCATTCTGCACGTGCTGGACTGGATCCCGGTGCGGTTAGTCGGCGTGGTGTATGCCCTGATTGGCCACGGTGAAAAAGCGCTCCCCGCGTGGTTTGCCTCTTTGGGCGATCGCCATACCTCGCAGTATCACGTCTTGACGCGCCTGGCGCAGTTTTCGCTGGCGCGTGAACCGCATGCGGACAAAGTGGAAACGCCAAAAGCGGCCGTCTCCATGGCGAAGAAAACGTCGTTTGTGGTAGTGGTTATCGTGGCGTTGCTGACCATTTACGGCACGCTGGTGTAGGCCAGCGCGCCGCATCGGTTAGTACGTATCGGCAGGCGGGATGCCAAAATCAGGCATCCCGTTTTCGTCCCAGCGGACAAGCTTCATTCGGGTATGGCGGTTCGGATCGTACAGCGGGTCGCCCTCAATTTCGGTGTAATTACGCGCGTGATACACCAGCACATCTTCCCCTTCCGGCGTCTTCGTGAAGCTGTTGTGGCCCGGCCCGTACTGGCGATTCTCATCGCTGGTGACGAATACCGGGCGCGGAGATTTATGCCAGTTTGCCGGGTTTTGCGGGTCGGCGCGCATTTCTGTCCACAGTAATCCCATGCAGTAGTTTTCATCGGTGGCGCTGGCCGAGTAGCTGATAAACAGCTTGTTGCCGTGTACCAGCACCGCCGGGCCCTCGTTAACCCGAAATCCGCGGCACTCCCACTCATACTCCGGCTTGCTGAGCATCACCGGCTCGCCCTTGAGCGTCCACGGGTTTTCCATTTCACACAGGTAGAGGTTGGAGTTGCCGGAGATATCCGGGGCTTTTTGCGCCCACAGATACCAGCGTTTGCCCTGATGAACAAAGGTGGTAGCGTCCAGCGCGAAGGTGTCAAAAGGCGTTTTGATTTGCCCTTTTTCCTCCCACGCGCCGGTGAGCGGATCGCGGTCTGCGCACTCAATTGCGAACATGCGGTGCTGGAACATCCCGAGCGTGTCGAGCGCCTGGGTGTGCGTCGCCGCAAAATAGATGTACCACTTCCCGTCGATGTGGTGCAGCTCCGGCGCCCAGATGAGCTGGCTCATCGGGCCGCTGTCGGGCTTACGCCAGACCACCACCTCGTCAGCGCTGCGCAGCCCTTCCAGCGTGTCAGCGCGGCGGATCGCCAGCCTGTCGTACTCTGGTACTGAGGCTATAAAATAGTATTGTCCCTCGTGATGCAAAATATACGGATCAGCGCGTTGTTCAATAAACGGGTTTGGCCACGGATGCATTTGGCTCTCCTTATTTTGTCTCTGCGGCTTTCAGTTCCTGATAGTCGCTCAGTTCACGGTAATTGGTGCGGCGTTTTTCCAGGTCTTCCTGAATGCGTTTCATCGTTTCACGGTCCACCTTCAGCAGACGTACCACGCCCGCGGTAAGTAAATAGCCCACGCCGGGAATAACGGTGAACAGCAGCACGATGCCGTTGATGGCGTCCGCACTTTGCGCTTTTGCGCCGGCGTCGTAACCGTACCAGGAGAGCAGGAAGCCGACCATCGCCCCGGCAATCGCCAGCCCCAGCTTCAGGAAGAAGATGTTGCCGGAGAAGCTGATCCCGGTGATGCGTTTCCCGGTTTTCCACTCGCCGTAGTCATCCACGTCGGCCATCAGCGACCAGTGCAGCGGCGACGGGATCTGATGCAGAACGTTCAGCAGGAAGTAGAGCACCACGATGGTGACGGTGGCCTTCGGGTCGAAGAAGTAGAAGGCGCAGGAGAAAATCGCCAGCACGATGTTGGTCCAGAAGAACACCTTCAGCTTACACCAGCGGTCAGTGAGCACTTTCGCCAGCACGCTGCCGAGCATCATGCCCACGACGCCCAGGCTGATAAACAGGGTGGCGAAATGCGTGCTCTGGCCCATCACCCAGGTGACGTAATACATGGTGGCGGCCATGCGGATAAAGCCCGGGCAGACGTTGCAGAGCGTCAGCAGCAGGATGCGCACCCACTGGTCGTTTTTCCATACGTCTTTGAGGTCGTTTTTCAGCTCGTCGTTGGTCTGCACGGCCGGGCGCACGCGCTCGCGCACGGTGGCGAAGCTGAACAGGAACATGCAGGTGCCAATCAGCGCCAGCACGGTCATCGCCATCTGGTAGCCTTTGGCTTTGTTATCGCCGCCGAACCAGTCGGCCATCGGCAGCAGCGTCAGCGACAGCAGCAGCGTGGCGATACCGACCATCACAAAACGATACGACTGGCAGGCAACGCGCTCTTTCGGATCGTTGGTAATGACGCCGCCCAGCGAGCAGTAGGGAATATTGATGGCCGTATAGGTCAGCGACAGCAGGAAATAGGTAACAAAGGCATAGATAACTTTGCTGTTATAGCTCCAGTCCGGCGTGGTAAACATCAGGATGCTGAACAGCGCGTAGGGGAAGGCAATCCACAGCAGCCATGGACGAAAGCGGCCATATTTGCTGCGGGTGCGGTCGGCAATCGCGCCCATTATCGGGTCCGTTACGGCGTCAATCACGCGGACAGACAGCAGCAGCACACCCACCAGCGCAGGAGCCAGTCCAAAAATATCCGTATAAAAATAGTTAACAAACAACATGATGGCGCCGAAGATGATGTTGCATCCCGCGTCACCCATGCCATAGCCGATCTTTTCTTTTACTGACAGTTTGTTGTTATCCATCGACAGCTCTCCGGTTTTCGGTATGGAGAGAATTATTCGCTGGCTCACGAATATATGCGTTGCAGGATAGAGGCGGTGATATGGATAAAATTGCTGTAGGCGAGAATTTGTGAGGAAGGTAACAACACGCTGTACCCGTGAAACCGGGTACAGCGTGGAGAAAGTTAGTGCGCTTTCACCGCTTTCTGTTTTTTCTGCTTAACCATATAGCCCACGCCGAGGATCGCAATCCAGACCGGGATCAGGTAAACGGAAATGGCCATGCCCGGGGTAATCAACATGATGACCAGTACCGCCGCCATAAACGCCAGGCATACCCAGTTACCCAGCGGATAAAGCAGGGCAGGGAAGCGGGTGGTCACACCCTGCTGCTGCTTGGCGCGGCGGAACTTGATGTGCGCCAGGCTAATCATCGCCCAGTTGATCACCAGCGCAGAGACCACCAGCGCCATCAGCAGGCCAAAGGCGGATTCCGGCGCCAGGTAGTTAATCAGCACGCAGAGCGCGGTCACTACCGCTGACACGATAATGGTGTTGACCGGCACGCCGCGTTTATCCACGTTAAGCAGCGCTTTCGGGGCGTTACCCTGCTGGGCCAGACCGAACAGCATGCGGCTGTTGCAGTAAACGCAGCTGTTATAAACGGACAGCGCAGCGGTCAGAACAACCACGTTGAGCGCGTTCGCCACGAGGGTGTCGCCCAGCTCGTGGAAGATCAGCACGAACGGGCTGACGTCAGCGGTGACGCGCGTCCACGGCATCAGGGAAAGCAGCACGGCCAGCGAGCCCACGTAGAAGATCAGGATGCGGTAGATAACCTGGTTGGTCGCTTTCGGGATGCTCTGCTCCGGGTTGTCGGCTTCCGCGGCGGTGATCCCCACCAGCTCCAGACCGCCAAAGGAGAACATAATGATGGCCATCATCATGACCAGGCCGGTCATGCCGTGAGGCAAGAACCCGCCCTGCTCCCAGAGGTTGCGCACCGTGGCCTGCGGGCCACCGTTGCCGCTGAACAGCAGCCAGCCGCCGAAGACGATCATCGCTACAACGGCCACCACTTTAATAATGGCGAACCAGAACTCCATCTCTCCGAACACTTTTACGTTGGTGAGGTTAATGGCGTTGATCAGGACGAAGAAGGCGGCAGCGGAAGCCCACGTTGGGATCTCCGGATACCAGAACTGAATATACTTGCCGACGGCGGTCAGTTCAGCCATGGCAACCAGAACGTACAGCACCCAGTAATTCCAGCCTGAAGCAAAACCGGCAAAGCTGCCCCAGTATTTATAGGCAAAGTGGCTGAATGAGCCTGCTACAGGCTCTTCAACGACCATTTCACCCAGCTGGCGCATGATCAGAAAGGCAATAAAACCGGCGATAGCGTAACCCAAAATAATGCCGGGACCGGCAGACTGGATGACGGATGCGCTTCCCAGGAACAGGCCAGTACCGATGGCACCACCCAGTGCGATGAGCTGTATGTGGCGGTTCTTAAGCCCGCGCTTTAGCCGATCGCCGTGCTGTTGAGCTTCCATTTGAAACCTCGTGTGTGGTTGTTATGTTCACGCTGTGCGTGTGTAATTATGAAAGTCCATATTCTGTATTTATTTCTTTACGGTTAACGAGACCGAAAAAAGCGGAGATGACTTCCGTAAGCGCAAGAATAGTGATAAGCGACAGCGAATGCACCTGCTTTATGAAGGGACGATGACGACTTGAATAAAAAGAAAGCATTTGTAAATCGGTCCGTTAACCCTTCATACCCAACCTATAGAATAGAAATGCTCCATAAGTGGGCGAATTTTCATTATTTGCCTTGTTGAATCGCTTCAGATTGCAAAAACCTTCGTTTCATTAAGGTTAAAACTGCCTCTTTGGTAGTAACTAACTCATTTGTGCAAAGTTACATTACTGAAACGTTATTTCTGTAAGGTTGTTAAAATGTGCAGGGTTTACTGATTTCAATCAAAACCAATATGGACAGAAGGTGAATACTTTGTTACTTTAGCGATACGAACTTGAAATTGGTAAGACCAATTGACTCCGGGCAAAAAGGCGTAAGACAGGGAATATGGCCTACAGCAAAATTCGCCAACCAAAACTTTCCGATGTGATTGAGCAGCAGCTGGAGTTTTTGATCCTCGAAGGGACACTGCGCCCGGGTGAAAAACTTCCGCCAGAACGCGAGCTGGCAAAACAGTTCGACGTTTCACGTCCCTCTCTGCGTGAGGCGATTCAACGTCTCGAAGCAAAGGGCTTGCTGCTTCGTCGCCAGGGCGGCGGAACCTTTGTGCAAAACAGCCTGTGGCAGAGCTTCAGCGATCCGCTGGTAGAACTTCTCTCTGACCACCCAGAATCCCAGTTTGATCTGCTTGAGACCCGTCACGCGCTTGAAGGTATCGCGGCCTATTACGCCGCCCTTCGCAGCAATGATGAAGATCGCGTGCGTATCCGCGAGCTGCATCAGGCCATTGAACGGGCACAGCAGTCCGGCGACTTAGACGCCGAGTCCAGTGCCGTTGTCCAGTATCAAATTGCCGTCACCGAAGCGGCGCACAATGTGGTGTTGCTCCATCTGCTAAGGTGTATG
>CAMKZP010000053.1 GCA_946477805.1 uncultured Enterobacter sp. | reverse complement strand
GTCGAGGATCTGGAAATCCTGCGGCAGGTTGGCGTCCATATGGTGCGCGCGCAGCAGGCGGTGCGCCAGGCCGTGGAAGGTGCCAACCCACATGCCGCCCTGGCTGGTGCCCATCAGCTGTGCGATACGGTGGCGCATCTCTGCCGCCGCCTTGTTGGTGAAGGTCACCGCCATGATGGAGTAGGGAGAGCAGTTCTCCACGCTCTGCAGCCAGGCGATACGGTGAACCAGCACGCGCGTCTTACCACTGCCCGCTCCAGCCAGCACCAGCATGTTGGTGCGCGAGGCCGCTACGGCTTCACGCTGTTTGTCATTAAGGCTGTCGAGCAGGTAAGAAACGTCCATTGGCACCGTCACATAGTATTCAGAAACACAGCAAAACGCCCGGTGGCGCTTCGCTTACCGGGCCTACAACTGCAAAACCCTGGTAATTTATACAATATTATTGGTGATTATATCAGCGTCGTGAGGGATGCCAACCGCGAAATTTCCACGTGCGGCAGAAGGCGGCTGTCGGCCGTGGTCATCAGGTCGGCGTTTTCCGGCCTGATCCAGCAGGCCTGCATGCCGCAGCGAATTGCCCCGGCCACGTCGGTGGTCAGATCGTCGCCGACGTGCAGGATCTCGCCGAGCGGCAGGGTCAGCTTCTCCGCCGCCAGATGGTACATGTCGCTGAACGGCTTCGAGCGCCCGTGCGGGCCCGCGCGCAGCACGAATTTAAAGTAATCCCCCAGACCAAAGCGTTCCGGCTGGGCATTGCCGTTGGTGATGGCCACCAGCGGCCACTTCTCGGCAAGCTTCGCCAGGGTGTCGTGAGTCTCCTGCGGCACGTCAATACGGCTGCGCCATTTCGCGAAGTTTTCCATCGACGCCTCCGCGCCAATGGCCGCCTCGCGCGCGCTCAGGCCCGCGTTGAGCATCGCCTGCTCAACCGCGCGGCGCCGCCATTCGGTGACGTCGTGGTAAATCTCCGGCTCGGTCTCCCGCAGGGACTGACGCAGCTGCTGAAAGTCCTTGTTCTGCATCGCTTTCAGCGCCGGATGGTAGTTCTGTACAAACGTCAGCGACGCCTGCTCGGTGCGCAGGATCACCTCGCGGTTGTCATAAAGGGTGTCATCAAGGTCAAACGTCAGGGCCGAGATCTGGCCGAGTGGGCGGTAAAAACGCATTATTTCCCCCGTTTGGCGCGTGGATGCGCCGCGTCATACACCGAGGCAAGGTGCTGGAAGTCTAAGTGGGTATAGATTTGGGTGGTCGACAGGTTCGCGTGGCCGAGGAGTTCCTGCACGCCGCGCAGATCGCCGCTTGATTCGAGCATATGGGTGGCAAACGAGTGGCGCAGCTTGTGCGGGTGAACGTGGCTGTTCAGCCCCTGCTTAATGCCCCACTCCGCAAAGCGCTTCTGCACGTTACGCGCCGAAATGCGTTTGCCCAGCTTCGATAAAAACAGCGCGTCCTCTTCTGCGCCAAACAGCCCGCGCAGATCCAGCCAGTGCTCAATCCAGGAGACCGCGTTGCGGCCAATCGGCAGGCGGCGCTCTTTGCTGCCTTTGCCCATCACCCACACTTCGCCAGACTCCAGGTCGAGGTGTTTGATATCAAGATTCACCAGCTCGGAAAGACGCAGCCCGGCGCCGTACATCACCTCCAGCATCGCGCGGTCGCGCACGGCCAGCGGATCGTTGAGATCGATATCCAGCAGGCGGTTTACGTCGTCGACGTCGATATTTTTCGGCAGATGGCGCGGGGCTTTCGGCGTAGCGATGCCCTTCGCCGGGTTGGCTTTCAGGCTGCCCTGGCTGACCAGCCAGTCGAAGAAGCTGCGCAGGGCGGAAAGCCTGAGCGCGAGGCTCGCCGGGCTGAGATTTTTTTTGCGGCTACGCACCACGAACCCGCGAACCGTGGCCGCGTCACACTGCTGCCAGCTTTTCAGGCCGATTTCGTCGGCAATCTGCAGGATGGCGTCGAGCTGGCGCCGGTAGTTCAGCAGCGTAATGGGGCTGAGCTGACGCTCAACGCCCAGATAGCGCAGAAAGCGCGTGACGTCAGCGGCGAGCAGTGCGTCCGTCATATGCGCTCAACCCAGCGCTCCAGCAGCTCGGGCAGCATCAGGGCGATCTCCTGCAGCAGATGCGTGCCTTGCCCCTGCTCATAGTGGTGCGCGTCGCGGCTGGTAAATAACAATACGCCCAGATCGCCCTCGCGCCCCATCAGCGACATCGCCACCGAGCCAATGGCTTTGGCTTCCGGCAGGACGACCAGCAGCTCTGGTCCGTTCAGCGGCCCCAGATAGTGGTGCTCATGGCCCAGACGCTGAATGCGCAGCGGCTCAAACGCCTGGCGGCTCAGCGCGAGATGGGTGAAACCGGACGGCGCGCCAATGCGCCAACGGTCCGGGAAGAGGCGAATCGTTGCGCCCGCCAGCCCCAGCTCGCGCGCCCAGCGGTGGAAGCGGCTGAGAAACTCGTCAAGGCTGTGGGCCGAGGCCAGACGCGCCTGCAGGTGCAGCAGCCGGTAAAACAGGCTTTCGTTGTTGCTGGCCTGCTCCATCAGCAGCGTCATGTTTTCTTCGAGCTGATTGATGTGGTTGCGCGAGCGGGCCATGTGCCATTCGACCAGCGACACGGTCTCGCGAACCGGATGCGGCACGCGCATCTTTTCGACGACGCGTGCATTGCGGATAAAGAACTCAGGATTGTTCAGCAGATAATCAGCTACGGCTCTGTCGTCCAGCTCCGTCACCGTTTCCTGCAGTTCTTCCCCTGGTTGTTTCATAGATGGATAAACCCGTCATAAACGTGTGTCGCCGGGCCAGTCATATACAGCGGCTGGCCCGGACCTTTCCAGGCAATATCAAGACGCCCGCCCGGTAGCTCCACGCGAACCTCTTCTGCCAGTAACCCCTGAGAGATGCCGACAGCAACCGCCGCACAGGCACCGCTTCCGCAGGCCTGGGTTTCGCCCGCGCCGCGCTCGTAAACCCGCAGGCGGATGTGCTCACGCCTGACCACCTGCATAAAACCGATGTTCGCCCGCTCCGGGAAGCGCTCGTGGCCCTCCAGCACCGGGCCAAGGCTTTCGACCGCGGCGGTGTCCACATCATCCACCTGAATGACGCAGTGCGGGTTGCCCATCGAGACGACGCCGCACAATACTGTCTGCTCGGCCGCACGCATAATATAGGTCTTTTCCGCTTTGTTTGCGCGAAACGGCACGGCGGAGGGCTCGAAGTTGGGTTCGCCCATGTTCACGCGCACCAGCTCATCGTCAGTGACGCTGAGCACCATACGGCCGTTGGCCGTGCTGACGCGGATATCGCGCTTATTGGTCAGCCCTTTCAGGCGTACAAAGCGGGCGAAACAGCGGGCGCCGTTGCCGCACTGGGAAACTTCGCTGCCGTCGGCGTTAAAGATGCGGTAGTGGAAATCGAGATCGGGATCGTAGGGTGGCTCAACCACCAGCAGCTGATCGAACCCGACGCCCACGTGGCGATCCGCCAGGCGGCGAATCAGCTCCGGGGAGAAAAAGACATTCTGCGTTACCGCGTCGACGACCATAAAATCGTTGCCAAGGCCATGCATTTTAGAGAACTGCATCATTTGCTCCATTGCGCGGGTACAGAACGTAATCGTCAGAGATTAACCTGAGTCGGGCCACCGTCATTGCCACGATCGTTCGTGTTCGGCGTTGAAGACTCGATACCGCTTTGCACGGGTTTCGTTGGCGGCGGCGCGGATTTATCCGCAGGCGGGAAGTACAGCGGCCCTTTTAGCCCGCAGCCGGTCAGGCTAAACAGCGTGATGAGAACGGCAAGCGTTCCGAAGACGTTTTTCATTATAAAGTTGCCCGTAAGTTCAAATCTGTTTCTATCATCGCAGGAGAAGACACAAAAGCAAGAGTTTGCCGCTTTCCTGCAACGGGAATTATTTAGGGTTATACTGCCGCCATCACGAAAAACAGGAACAAAACCATGAACGACAGTGAATTCCATCGCCTTGCCGACACCCTGTGGATGACCATTGAAGAACGTCTGGACGACTGGGACGGCGACAGCGATATCGATTGTGAGATCAACGGCGGCATCCTGACCCTCAGCTTCGAAAACGGCAGTAAAATTATCATCAACCGCCAGGAGCCGCTTCACCAGGTGTGGCTGGCAGCCAAACAGGGCGGCTATCATTTCGATCTGAAGGGTGACGAGTGGGTATGCGACCGCAGCGGCGAAACGTTCTGGGATCTGCTGGAACAGGCGGCGACGGCTCAGGCGGGTGAGACGGTCAGTTTCAGGTAGTGTTGTTGCCCGGTGGCGGCTTCGCCTTACCGGGCCTACAGCAACTCAGACCGTTGGCCTGGTCTGTGTTAGCGCCACCGGGCGAAAAGGCTCAGGAAAAATACTGCTGCAGCAGCGGCGCGGTATCCTGATTCGCCGGCACGGCAGGCGCAACGGCCTGGGCACGGAACGGGATCACCTGCGCACGGCCGTCGACGTTCACAATCTGGTAGAACTGCGGCAGGTTGAAGTTGATAAAGCTGGAGCCGTAGGTGAAGCGGTCATGCGACGACGAATAGAAGCGGCTGACGTCGCGCACCAGCTCCTCTTTGCTGCCCTCACAGTGGTGATACACTTCGGCGCGGTTGGTCTCATCTAAAATGTAAATGTTGAAACCGGCATCCTCGCCCGACTCTTCGAAGAAGAACTGAATAATTCCTTCGCTCGCAAAGCCGTCCACCACCTGCGGCAGCTTGACGTGGTTGGTTTCCACCTGCACCGACAGGCCGTGCAGCTTGTTGTGCGAGATCGCCCCGTAGAACTCAATGGCGTTTTCCAGCTTCTGTACCGACACGTTCAGGCGCTCAAAGAACAGGCCCCAGGTCTGGCCGGAGACGCGCAGCGCTTTGAAGCGGCCGGTTTCGTGACGGGTGCTGGAAAGACGCAGCTCAATGCATTCAGACACCAGCTGCTGCACGCGGGTACGGATCAGACCGCGCAGGTGCTGGCTGTAGCAGAACACTTCCACGCTGTCCGGCGGCGCGGCGTCCTGGTGCATCTTGCCAAGAATGGTTTTCAGCGCTTCGATCATCGCCTGCTCGCCGTTGAAGTGCAGCGTACGCACTTCGTTCCACGAGTTGCGGTACAGGAGGTCAACGCTGCCCACCAGGCAGTTTTGCTGCTCGCCGAAGCTGAAGACGTCCAGCTTGCGGAAATCAAAGTGAACCACCTGATTGCGGAAGGCCGCCGTCGGGTCGTACTCCAGGTTGACGATGATCGCCAGATGGCGGATCTCACACGGGCTGTAGAGCGCTTTCGGCGTTGGCGCCGGCAGGCGCAGCGGGAAATGGTGCGACACGTCCGCCACCATCTCCTGCAGCTTGGCCAAATCAACCACCTCGTTGCCTTTGATAAACAGGCGCGTGCGCGAGGTGAGCAGGCCGTTGAACCAGGCCCAGGCCACCAGCTTGTTCAGATAGCGGTTATATTCAAGCGGCTGATGGCTGACGATCGAGTCCATGCTTGGCGCACGGTTGTAGAGATACCACCCGGTGCGGTTAGCGCGACCCGGCGGCACAAAAATAAAGGTCAGATTTGGCTCTGAAAGGTCCGGTGAAATCTGCGGGTTCACGAGGGTGACTTTACCCGGCAGCGCTTCAAAGGCGGCGTACAGCTTACGGGTCAATACCCCGATATCCTGCGGGCTGGCGGAGACGCTGAGATTGTTGCGGCGCGCAAAGCGAATGAGGTTACGGTAGCTTTGCATCATCGCATCGAGCAGTTCGTTGTGCGCTTCACGCACCTGGTCGATCTTCCAGTTGGCGCGGTTGTCGAGCATGGACAGACGCTCTTCGTCCCATCCCCACTCTTTTACTAACTGACTGACCACTTCCCGACGCCAGCCAACGCACGCGCGCTCGCGGCTGAGTTTTTCACAGACTTTGAGATAGAAACATCGACGCACCAGGTCGAGACGCGTGGTGTCATCAATGGCTTTCAGGTATTCGGTGACGCGCTCCAGCATCATGCAGTAGGCATCAAGCCCGAAGGAGACGATCTCCCCGTCGTGCAGACGCTGCTTAATGTCTTTCGCCAGCAGGCGCGGCGTAGGGTATTCCCAGGAGTAGGCTTCAAGCAGCAGCGTTTTGAGCACCGCTTTATAGGGTGAATCGATACTCTTGTAGAGCTGCCACAGGCTCGCGCCAAAATACTCTTCGGCGGACAGGGAGCTGAGGCCGCCCAGGTCCAGCCATTCGTTCGGCGTCAGCACGCCCTGTGAGTAGAGCGACATGACGTAATCATCGTAATGCTCTTCTTCACCGCACGGCACCATATTCCACAGAATACGCTTACCGGCCAGGCGCACGGCGCTACGGTAAAATTCGTCGAGCAGCAGCATGTGCTGCGTCGAGCCGCAGTCTTCACCGCCGAGGCTGCCGCTTTCGTTATGACGGAAACGGTTTTCATCGATCAGGAAGAAGCTCACTTCCACGCCAAGCGATGCCGCCCAGCTCTCAAGCAGGCTGCATTTACGCTGCAGCAGCTGGCGCTCTTCGTTGTCGAGCCAGGACTGATGGCAGACCCAGATGTCCAGGTCCGAGGAACAGCTTTGCCCTACCGATGACGTACTTCCCATGGAGTAAACGCCGGTGATCGGCAGCTCGCCTTTTGGGGATTCCTGCGGCGGCATGCCGCGGTAGAGTTCCAGCTCGTTCAGGTAATGCTGTTGGGTTTCATCAGGCGTGAAGAGGCAAATGCCCTGGGGAACGTTACCATCGAGGTAACCCGGCATCAGCGGATGGTGATAGTGCAATAATGTCGGCAGCAGACTGTAAACCTGCTGGAAAGCAGGGCCCATAGCAGCAAGCGCGCGATCGACACGCAGTTGATTTATGGCATCCAGTCTCTGTTTCAGAGTCTCAATATAGAGGTACAAGACGTATCGCCTGATGTTTCCGGGCGTAACATGTTATTCCAGAATCGAATAACAGCGGGCCCGCAGTATTTCAAAAAGAGAACCGTTACCTTTATTCGCCCTGTCTTTACGGTGGTAGCGACGAAAAAATGGTCTAAAACGTGATCAATTTAACACCTTGCCGATTGACCGTAAAGAAAGATGCGCTACATACAAGTGTAGCACCGTTCTGTACATGTAAATTCCTGAATACGGCTGTGGCTGACGAATACGCCGCCTTGTCCCTCTCCCGCTTCATTAACCGGAAAACTGCCATCCGGGTGTCAACAATGTTAGGATGGTTAGTGATTGATAATGACGGTAACAAGCATGTTAGACAATGTTTTGAGAATTGCCACACGCCAAAGCCCCCTTGCGCTCTGGCAGGCACATTATGTTAAGCAGCGCCTTGAGGCCTGCCATTCCGGACTGCGTGTCGAACTGGTGCCCATGGTCACGCGTGGCGATGTGATTCTTGATACGCCACTGGCGAAAGTCGGCGGAAAGGGCTTGTTCGTCAAAGAGCTGGAAATGGCCCTTCTTGAGGATCGCGCCGATATTGCCGTGCACTCGATGAAAGATGTGCCCGTTGAGTTCCCGGAAGGGCTGGGCCTGGTGACCATCTGCGAGCGCGAAGACCCGCGCGATGCGTTTGTCTCCAACCGCTATGATTCGCTGGATGCGCTGCCGCAGGGCAGCGTGGTTGGCACGTCAAGTTTACGCCGCCAGTGCCAGCTGGCTGAACGCCGTCCGGATCTGGTGATCCGGCCGCTGCGCGGAAACGTGGGTACGCGTCTGAGCAAGCTGGATAACGGTGATTACGACGCCATTATTCTTGCCGTTGCAGGGCTGAAGCGCCTGGGGCTGGAATCACGCATTCGCGTCGCGCTGCCGCCAGAGCTGTCGCTCCCGGCCGTCGGCCAGGGTGCCGTTGGCATTGAGTGTCGTCTGGACGATGAGCGGACCCGCGCGCTGCTTTCCCCGCTCAATCACAACGAAACGTCTATCCGCGTGAAAGCGGAGCGCGCCATGAATACCCGCCTCGAAGGAGGATGTCAGGTGCCGATTGGCAGCTATGCTGAATTAACAGACGGTGAACTGTGGCTGCGCGCGCTGGTTGGCGCGCCGGACGGTTCTCAGATGGTTCGCGGCGAGCGCCGCGGCCAGCCGCAAGACGCTGAAGCCCTTGGCGTATCGCTGGCGGAAGAACTGTTGAATAACGGCGCCCGCGAGATTCTGGCTGAGGTTTATAATGGAGAACCCCCTGCATGAGTATTCTTGTCACCCGCCCTTCTCCCGCAGGAGAGCAATTAGTGAGCCGTCTGCGCGCACTGGGGCAGGTGGCCTGGAGTTTTCCGCTGATCGAATTCTCCCCCGGTCGGGAGCTGCCTTTGCTCGCCGACCAGATGAATACCCTGCAGGAGGGCGATCTGGTCTTCGCCCTGTCGCAGCACGCCGTGGAGTTTGCCCATGCGCAGCTGCAGCAACAGGGGCTGCACTGGCCGACCGCGCCTCACTACTTCGCTATCGGGCGAACGACGGCGCTGGCCTTACATACCGTTAGCGGCATTGACGTTCGCTACCCGTTAGATCGGGAAATCAGCGAAGTCTTGCTACAATTACCTGAATTACAAACTGTTGCCGGAAAGCGTGCGCTGATTTTGCGCGGAAACGGCGGGCGCGAGCTGTTGGGCGAAACGCTGCGCGAGCGCGGCGCTGACGTCACGTTCTGCGAATGCTACCAGCGCTGCGCAAAACATTATGACGGTGCGCAAGAAGCGATGCGCTGGCATATGCGTGGCATCAACACCCTGGTGGTGACCAGCGGCGAGATGCTGCAGCAGCTTTGGTCGCTTGTCCCGCAATGGTATCGTGAAAACTGGTTACTCCGCTGTCGGCTTCTGGTCGTCAGCGAGCGTCTGGCGAACCACGCCCGGGAACTGGGCTGGCAGGAAATTCGGATCGCTGATAACGCCGACAACGATGCGCTGCTGCGCGCATTACAATAACTCTCAAATGGGAAGCCATAATGACGGAACACGAAAAATCCTCCGCCGTGGTTGAAGAGACCAGGGAGACTGTGGATCTTACGCCACAGCCAGAGACGACTGAAAAGGTCGCGGAGAAGAAAAACGGCAGCAACAAAACCGGCCTCACGCTGAGCGTCATTGCCATCGCGATTGCGCTGGCCGCAGGCGTGGGCCTTTACGGCCTGGTGAAGAAACAAGGCACCAACCAGACGGCGACCAGCGACGCGCTGGTGAACCAAATCACCGCCCTGCAAAAAGCGCAGGAGACGCAGAAGACCGAGCTGGAAGGCGTGATCAAACAGCAGGCCGCCGCGCTTGCTGCCGCCAACAGCAGGCAGGAAGAGCTGACCAAACAGCTGGCCGAAGTCCAGGAAAAAGTGGCCACCATTTCCGGCACCGACGCCAAAACCTGGCTGCTCTCACAGGCCGATTTCCTGGTGAAGCTGGCCGGACGTAAGCTCTGGAGCGATCAGGATGTCACCACCGCCGCCGCGCTGCTGAAAAGCGCCGACGCGAGCCTGGCGGACATGAATGACCCCAGCCTGATTACCGCACGCCGCGCCATCACCGAAGATATCGCCAGCCTGTCTGCGGTATCGCAGGTGGATTACGACGGTATCATCCTCAAGGTGAACCAGCTCTCGAACCAGATCGATAACCTGCAGCTGGCGGATAACAACGACGACGACTCCCCGATGGATTCCGACGGGACGGAGCTTTCCAGCTCTCTCAGCGAATGGCGCATTAACCTGCAAAAAAGCTGGCAGAACTTTATGGACAGCTTCATTACCATCCGCCGCCGCGATGAGACCGCCGTACCGCTGCTGGCGCCAAATCAGGACGTCTACCTGCGCGAAAACATTCGCTCTCGCCTGCTGGTGGCGGCGCAGGCCGTACCGCGTCATCAGGAAGAGACCTACAAGCAGGCGCTGGACAACGTCTCCACGTGGGTACGTGCTTACTACAATACCGACGATGCGACGACCACCGCGTTCCTCGACGATATCGATAAGCTGAGCCAACAAAATATCACCATGAGCGTGCCGGATAAGCTGGAAAGCCAGCCGATTCTGGAGAAGCTGATGCAGACGCGCGTGCGCAACCTGCTGGCCCAGCCGGGCGTTGCGGCAGAACCTGCAGCCGAAGCGCCCGCCGCTGCCGCTGAAAGCGCCCCGCAAGGAGAGTAACGATGCTTAAAGTTCTCTTCCTCTTCTTATTGCTGATCGCCGGGATCGTGCTGGGACCTATGCTTGCAGGCCACCAGGGCTATGTGCTGATCCAGACCGACAACTACAACATTGAAACCAGCGTGACGGGACTCGCGATCGTGCTGATCCTTGGCGTGGTGGTGCTGCTTGCCGTGGAGTGGATCCTGCGCCGCATCTTCCGCACCGGGGCGCACACGCGCGGCTGGTTCGTGGGCCGTAAACGTCGTCGCGCCCGTAAACAAACGGAGCAGGCGCTGCTGAAGCTGGCCGAAGGCGATTACCAGCAGGTTGAAAAGCTGATGTCGAAAAATGCCGACCACGCTGAACAGCCGGTGGTGAACTACCTGCTGGCCGCTGAGGCCGCGCAGCAGCGCGGTGATGAAGCCCGCGCCAATCAGCACCTGGAGCGCGCGTCAGAACTCTCCGCTAAAGATCCGATTCCGGTTGAGATCACCCGCGTTCGCCTGCAGCTGGCGCGTAACGAAAACCACGCGGCGCGCCACGGCATCGACCGCCTGCTGGAAATCACCCCACGTCATCCGGAAGTGCTGCGCCTTGCCGAGCAGGCCTACATCCGCACCGGCGCCTGGGGCTCGCTTCTGGACATTATTCCTTCTATGGCGAAAGCGGACGTCGGAGATGATGAACATCGGGACGAACTGCAGCGCATGGCGTGGATTGGGCTGATGGACCAGGCGCGGGCCGATCTCGGCAGCGACGGCCTGAAAACCTGGTGGAAAAACCAGAGCCGTAAAACGCGTCAGCAGGTTCCTCTGCAGGTGGCAATGGCGGAACATTTGATTGAATGTGACGATCATGACACCGCTCAGGAGATCCTCCTCGATGGCCTGAAGCGGCAGTACGACGATCGCCTGGTCATGGTGATCCCACGCCTGAAAACCAACAATCCTGAGCAGCTGGAAAAAGTCCTGCGCCAGCAGATCAAAACCGTAGGCGACCGCCCGCTGCTGTGGAGCACGCTGGGCCAGTCGCTGATGAAGCACGGCGAGTGGCAGGAGGCGAGCCTTGCCTTCCGCGCGGCGCTGAAACAGCGCCCGGACGCGTTTGACTACGCCTGGCTTGCGGATTCACTGGATAAGCAGCATAAGCCGGAAGAGGCTGCCGCCATGCGGCGCGACGGGCTGCTGCTGACGCTACAGAGTAACGGCAATCAGCCGTAAAGACGAAGGAGGCCTGATGGCCTCCTTTTTTTGGGCATAAAAAAACGCCTGCTATGAAAGCAGGCGTTGAAACAGGTCTGTAAGACAACTTATTTGGTGCTTCACTCAACGTTGTGTCCATGGTGTTTGATGAGGCCGAAACGACATCTGTCAGTGGACGATAAGCACCGTAAAAGGCTCTGCGTCATTCCTGAGTTTATGAGGCACTAAGGCGAACATAAGAGATGGAATGAGCATCTACAGGTATATTATTGCACGTAACGTGCCAGGTTTGCACCCAGAACCTTTACATCGCGCAACATTTTAAGATAAAAGGAAATTTTATTCGCAGGGCGAGTCCATCCACACGAAATAGCCTGTTCGCTGTGCTTATGTGTCGCCTGGAAGAGACAACAATATCGCAAATTTAATAAACAGATATTTTTCAATGAATTAGGTGTCGCTAAACTGCGACAGCGGGAAGAGAGAACGTCGGGGAACGGCAACAGCGAAGAAAAGCGCAGAAAACAAAAAACCCCGCCGAAGCGGGGTTCAAAATTGGTCGGCGAGAGAGGATTCGAACCTCCGACCCACTGGTCCCAAACCAG
>CAMKZP010000052.1 GCA_946477805.1 uncultured Enterobacter sp. | reverse complement strand
ACGAGATTTCTGCCTGTCTCGTGGGCTCGGAGATGTGTATAAGAGACAGGCTTGCGCTCCTCGCTCTGCACGACTTTTTCCGGCAGGCCGCAAATCAGCGATGCGGTGTCCGGGCGCATCTGCGCTTCAAAGGCATACGGGTCAGCCTTAATGCGCAGCTTGCCGTGGGCGTCGATCATCTCGAATTTATACAGCTGGCCGTTGTGCGCGCCGGGGATAAACAGCTCCCAGATGCCGGTTTCGCGGCGCAGGCGCATCGGGTGACGGCGACCGTCCCAGTAGTTGAACTGCCCGACGACCGAGACGCGCCGGGCGTTTGGCGCCCACACGGAGAACCGCGTGCCGGTGATGCCGTCCATGGTATCGGCATGGGCGCCCAGGGTTTCATAAGGGCGAAGATGGGTGCCTTCGGACAGCAGCCAGGCGTCCATCTCTTTTAAGAGCGGGCCAAAGCTGTAGGGGTCGTCAATCAGGTTTTGCTGGCCGTGCCAGATAACCGCGAGCTGATAGCGAAAGGGGTTTTTACGACGGGGCATGACGCCCGAAAAGAAGCCGCGGGAATCGAGGCACTCCAGCTTGCCGACCTTGCGGCCGGTTTTGGGCTCAATCACCCAGACTTCTGTTGCATCCGGTAACAGCGCACGAACTTCCAGCCCGGCCTCCGTATGGTGCATCCCAAGCACAGAAAAGGGGTCGGCAAAATGACCCGCAATAAGCGCATTAATCACGTCTCTATCCACACGATCGGACATGGTATTCATCCTGTTTTTATGTCGTCCTTTTTACGCGCTCCGGGACGACTTTTAATGTGACCTGAACGGGACAGCACAAAAATGTGCATCCTTTCTGCTCCGTTCGAACCTCAGGTAAGAAACAAATCTTCCTTAAAGCATAGCCAACGCTCTACATCACTCCTGATAAAAAATAAGACATCCGCGTGTTACTCCATGTGGTACGCAAAAAAAGGGGGTGAAAATCACCCCCGGTCGTTAACACATTATTACGCCAGCTGGCGCAGCATGCGGCGCAGCGGCTCGGCGGCGCCCCACAGGAGCTGGTCGCCGACGGTGAAGGCGGAGAGGTACTCCGGCCCCATGTTCAGCTTGCGCAGGCGGCCAACCGGCGTGGTCAGCGTGCCGGTGACGGCCGCCGGGGTCAGCTCGCGCATGGTGATATCGCGATCGTTGGGCACCACTTTCGCCCACGGGTTGTGCGCGGCCAGCAGCTCTTCCACGGTCGGAATAGACACATCTTTTTTCAGTTTGATGGTGAAGGCCTGGCTGTGGCAGCGCAGCGCACCAATGCGCACGCACAGACCGTCAACCGGGATCGCCGACGCGGTGTTAAGGATTTTGTTGGTCTCGGCCTGGCCCTTCCACTCTTCGCGGGTCTGGCCGTTATCCAGCTGTTTGTCGATCCACGGGATCAGGCCACCGGCCAGCGGTACGCCGAAGTTATCCACCGGCAGTTCGCCGCTGCGGGTCAGCTGGGTGACTTTACGCTCGATATCGAGGATTGCAGACGCCGGGTTTGCCAGCTCGGTCGCGACGCTTTGGTGCAGCTGGCCCATCTGGGTCAGCAGCTCGCGCATATGGCGCGCGCCGCCGCCGGACGCGGCCTGGTACGTCGCCACGGAGACCCACTCCACCAGGTCCTGCGCGAACAGGCCGCCGAGGGACATCAGCATCAGGCTCACGGTGCAGTTGCCGCCGACGAAGGTTTTCACGCCGTTGTTCAGGCCGTCGGTGATGACGCCCTGGTTGACCGGGTCGAGAATAATGATGGCATCGTCTTTCATGCGAAGCGAAGAGGCCGCGTCAATCCAGTAGCCCTGCCAGCCGCTTTCACGCAGCTTTGGATAGATTTCGTTGGTATAATCGCCGCCCTGGCAGGTCACAATGATGTCGAGTGCCTTCAGCGCTTCCAGATCGTAAGCATCCTGCAGCGTGCCCGTGGTGTTTCCAAAGGACGGTGCAGCCTGGCCGAGCTGGGAAGTGGAGAAGAAGACCGGGCGGATAGCGTCGAAATCGCGCTCTTCAACCATGCGTTGCATGAGTACAGAGCCGACCATACCGCGCCAGCCGATAAAACCAACGTTTTTCATAGCATTTTTTCCTGCAGAGGGTGTGTGCTGATTGTGCAAGCCAGTATTGAACTGGGATATGCTTCACATTACAAAATGCTGCCAAAGTCGCAAGCGAAATTAATCGATGATTGCCCGGCAATCAGAAATACAGCTAATTATCATAATAACCATAGAGAATTTCAGGGATAACAAAAATGAGCGAAATCATTTCCGCTGCGGTTTTATTGATTCTGATTATGGATCCGCTCGGCAATCTGCCCATCTTTATGTCGGTGCTGAAGCACACCGAGCCCAAGCGCCGCAGGGCGATCATGATCCGCGAGCTGCTCATCGCCCTGCTGGTGATGTTTATCTTCCTGTTCGCCGGGGAAAAGATCCTCGCATTCCTGAATTTGCGCGCGGAGACGGTATCGATTTCCGGCGGGATCATTCTGTTTCTGATCGCCATTAAGATGATTTTCCCGAGCGCGGAGGGCAGCAGCAGCGGCCTGCCTGCGGGTGAAGAGCCGTTCATCGTACCGCTGGCGATCCCGCTGGTCGCCGGGCCAACGATTCTGGCGACGCTGATG
This sequence comes from uncultured Enterobacter sp., assembly GCA_946477805.1. Taxonomy (GTDB): domain Bacteria; phylum Pseudomonadota; class Gammaproteobacteria; order Enterobacterales; family Enterobacteriaceae; genus Enterobacter. The sequence goes on along the minus strand of CAMKZP010000052.1, from coordinate 9,415 downwards.
CTGCTGTCGCACCAGTATCCGAATCAGATGAGCCATCTGGTGATTGCCCTGCTGATTGCCTGGGGCGGTACCTTTATCATCCTGCTGCAGTCATCGCTTTTCCTGCGCCTGCTGGGCGAGAAAGGGGTGAACGCGCTGGAGCGCCTGATGGGGCTGATTCTGGTGATGATGGCGACGCAGATGTTCCTGGACGGAATTCGGGCGTGGATGAAGGGTTAGGTAAAAGCTTGCACCCTCTCCCCGTGGGAGAGGGCCGGGGTGAGGGCCTCTCTTGCCACCCTTACGGCAAAGCAGTATCTTCTCGCCACGCCTGCAAAATCAGGCGTCAGGGTTGGTCCCCTGTTATCCTCATCCGCGATAATACCTTCTTTTATCGCGTAGTCAGTTACACCTCAATGGTGGGCTGGACGGTGGCGCCGTAAGGCGCGCCGGTATCTGATGAGGCCGGTAGGACCAACTCCGTTCAGTCTGCCACCAGTGAGGTTGGTCCCTCCGTTGGCGGTCACTTTTACTCATCAGAGGCGGTCATATGACTACTATCCCTGGCTTTTCTCACGCGTTATTCACCACCCCGTTCGATCACACCACCGATTTCACCGAGCTGGCTGACAGCTGCGAGCGGTTTGTTGAGGTGCTGGTTGAATGTGACGATCCCACCCAAAAGCTGGCGCTCTGCGGGCGGCTGTCAGCCTGTCTTTCCCTGCTCCAGCCAACGCTTCTTGAACCTGTTCCGGAACATTTAAAAGCGAGCCTGACGGTGAATGACCTGCCGCTGGAGGCGCCGCTCTTCGAACCGGAAATCGATCGGCTGGGGAGATACTGCCAGCTGTTAACGCAAATGCTGCTGGCTCGCACGCTATCGGCAAATGATGAAAGAGTGGCGGGAGATTTATTGCAGGATCTGGTGGGGTTTTACAGCGATACGCTGAAAGCGCCGCGCTGGTTGCGCACAACGGAAGGCACAGTGCTGCTGTGAAATAAGCCGGGTGGCGCTGGCGCTTACCCCAACCCTCTCCCGCCGGGAGAGGGAGAAAACCGGGGTTAGCTCAGCAGCGTAAACGCAATCATCCCCACAATCGCACCCGTCGTGCCGAGGATGGTTTCCATCAGCGTCCAGGTCTTGAGGGTTTGCGCTTCGGTCGCGCCGGTGAATTTACCGAACAGCCAGAAGCCCGCGTCGTTGACGTGAGATACCACAATCGAACCGCCCGCGATGCAGATAGAGAGCGCCGCCATCTGCGCGCCGGAGTAGTTGAGCTGTTCAATGACCGGCATCACCAGCCCCACCGCGGTTAAGCAGGCTACGGTCGCGGAGCCCTGGATGATACGCACCGCTGCCGCCAGCACGAAGCAGGTCACGGCAATCGGCAGGCCCATTCCGGTCAACGCTTCGCCCAGAGCCGGGCCGACGCCGGAATCTACCAGCACCTGCTTGAACACGCCGCCGGCACCGATCACCAGCAGGATAATGCCCGCAGGCTGCAGCGCGGCGCCGCAGATTTCCATCACGCGGTCTTTCGGCATGCCCTGACGCATCGCCAGGCCGTAGATCGCCACCAGGCACGCCACCAGAATCGCGGTGAACGGGTGGCCGATAAACTCAAACCACTCGTAGGCGCTGGAACCGACCGGCACAAAGCGTGCGGCGATGGTTTTCAGGCCCACCAGCACCAGCGGCAGCAGGATCAGCGACAGGCTAAAACCGAAGGACGGCATTTTGCCCTCGCCCAGGTGCGGCTCGGTGATGTCGTCCGGAATGTGCAGCTCAACGTAGCGGCTGATGAAGTTGCCCCACAGCGGGCCGGCGATAATCATCCCCGGGATCGCGGCGCACAGGCCAATCAGGATCATCCAGCCAAAGTCGGCGTGCATCTGGGAGGCCAGCAGCATCGGCGCGGGCCCCGGCAGCAGGAACGCAGCGGCCGCCGCCACGCCCGCAAACAGCGGAATGACCAGCTTCACGAGGTTGGTGCCGGTGTGGCGCGCCATCGAGAACGCGACGCTAATCAGCAGCACCACCGCCACCTCAAAGAACAGCGGCAGCGCGCAAATCAGGCCAGCCAGGCCAATCGCGTAGTGCGCGCGGCTGTGGCCGAAGGATTTCAGCATCTTGACGGCAATCTGGTCGACCGCGCCCGTCTCGTGCAAAATCTTGCCGAACATCGCGCCAAGCGCGACCACAATCGCCAGGAAGCCCAGCGTGCCGCCCATCCCTTTTTCCATGGTCGCCGCGATTTTATCGAGCGGCATACCGGAAAAGAGACCTGCACCAATAGACACCACCATCAAAGCAACGAAGGCGTGCATACGCGCCTTCATCACTAAAAACAGCAGCAGCAAAACCGAACCCACTGCTGTCAAAACTAGCGTTAATGTACTCAAAACTTACTGCCTTTTATTAATGACCTCGATGGTGCTGGCGACAACACCGTCCAGCGGCTGATCGATATCAACCACTAATACGTCCTGCTCGTCCGCACCCGGCTCCTGCAGCGCTTCAAACTGCGTGACCAGCATCTGGGTTTTAAAGAAGTGACCTTTACGCGCCTTCAGGCGGCTTTCAATGACCTCGAAATCGCCTTTCAGGTAGATGAAAGAGAGGTTCGGGTTGCCGTCGCGCAGCAGGTCGCGGTAGGTTTTTTTCAGCGCGGAGCAGACGATCAGCGACACTTTGTTGGTGCGCTGCATCGCAAACGCGGCATCATTAAGCGCCTGCAGCCAGGGCTTACGGTCGTCGTCGTTCAGCGGCTCGCCTGCGGCCATTTTGGTGATATTGCTGCGCGGATGGAGGAAGTCGCCGTCAAGAAACGCGGCATGGAGTTGATGCGCCACTTCGCTGGCCACGGCTGATTTACCGCTACCGGACACGCCCATCAGGACGTAAACGTGGTGATCGTGATTAGTCGTGCTCAAAGGGTGTCCCTCAGTCAATTGTTACGGGTAACAGTTATCGGTAACATTGTCCTGCCGGGGCAAAAGAGAAGCAATATCCAAACGTGCGCGAAGTGAATAAGTGTGAGCTACTTCAAATTTGTCGGATTAAATAGATCCACCCGGTGACAAGGTGAAACCTAAATCTAACATTTTAGGGGTAACTGCCTCACCACGAATGCGCGCCAGCAGGCGTTCTGCACCAATGCGGCCCATGCGCTCGCGCGGGGTCAGGACGCTCGCCAGACGCGGCTCCATCACCTGCCCGATGTCGTGGCCGTGGAAACCGGCAATCGCCATATCGTCAGGGATCTTCAGCCCCAGACGCTGGCACTCAAACGCCGCGCCGACCGCAAGGTCATCGTTGGTACAGAAAATACCGTCCAGTTGCGGATACTCGCGTCGTGCCTGACGCATTAGCTCAATGCCCGACGTGTAGGAGGACGATTGCTCCACCATCACGCTGTACGGGGTCAGGCCGGCGTCGAGCATCGCCTGCTCGTATCCCTTCTGTTTGATGATAGTACGTTCATCCAGACGCGCACCCAGGTAGGCCACGTGGCGATGGCCGCGGGCGACGATCGCCGCCGTCATCTGGCGCGCCGCTTCAAAGTTATCGAACCCAACGGCAATGTCGAGGCACGGCGACTGGCTGTCCATTAGCTCCACGACCGGAATACCGGCCACTTCAATCATTTTCAGCGTGCGGGCAGTGTGGGTACGTTCCGTTAAAATCAGGCCGTCGATGTTCCAGGAAAGCATGGATTCAAGACGTTCCTCCTCCAGTTCCGGCTTGTACCCGTAGTGCGCGAGCATGGTCTGATAGCCAAAGGCATCGGTCACGCTTTCAATACCGCGCAGCACCTCGGCGAAAACCTGGTTGGTCAGGGAAGGAAGCAGGACGCCCACCGCGCGGCTGGTCGCATTGGAGAGAATATCGGGTGCGCGGTTGGGGATATAACCCAGTTCATCAAGGGCGGCGGCAATCTTGCCACGCAACGCCACGGAAACCTGCTCCGGGTTACGTAAAAAACGGCTGACCGTCATTTTGGTCACACCGACGCGATCGGCGACATCCTGAAGTACGGGGCGTTTCTTTTTCATCGTCCTGAGAAATCTTGAAGTGAGAGATTTTCTCAGTTTATCACGGACAAAGCTCAACCTTCCCCGTTTAAAGGGAAGGTTGAGAAATTATTTATACCGGCGGCAGGTCAAACAGCAGGATTTCGCTTTCGCTGTCTGCATGTACGGACAGGGCCTGCTCATCCCAGACGGCCAGGCCGTCCGCGGTTGTCGCTTTGGTGCCGTTAATGGAGACTTCCCCTTTCACCACCTGGATCCACACGCGGCGGTTGGCGGCAATCTGGTGGACGGACTGTTCGTCTTTCGCCAGCGCCCAGCGGTACAGTTCCATATCCTGATGCACCTTCAGCGAACCGTCACGCGCGTCCGGGGAGAGCACCAGCTGTTTGCCCTGTTTGGCGTCGAAGCGGCGCTGCTCGTAGCGCGGCGTGATGCCGGTCTCTTCCGGAATGATCCAGATTTGATACAGATGCAGTTTTTCCGTTTTGCTCGGGTTGTACTCGGAGTGGCGTACCCCGGTACCCGCGCTCATAATCTGGAACTCACCCGCCGGCACCTGCTCTTTGTTGCCCATGCTGTCCTGGTGCTCAACCGCCCCTTCCAGCACGTAGGTCAGGATTTCCATGTCCTTGTGCGGGTGGGTGCCGAAGCCCTGGCCTGCATCAATCACGTCGTCGTTAATCACGCGCAGTGCGGAGAAGCCCATGAAGTTCGGGTCGTAGTAGTCGGCAAACGAGAATGAATGCCATGAGTCCAGCCAGCCATGATTTGCGTGACCACGTTCGTTTGCTTTGCGTAAGTAGATCATTGTTTTCACCCTCAGTTCGTTTCGATGGAGTAAGTGTGGACGCAAACGTCCTGGGATCATAGAGGGTGAAAATTGACTCCTCTGTTCAAAAATTTAGAACAAGCGCAGAGGAGCCAGATTTGCTTATTTCGCAAGGGTTACCGTGGCAGGAGAGGCCTGCTCAAAGGCCCGTTCGAGGATTTCCAGGTTGGTTAGTACGTCAGATTCCTTGACGTAATTCGGCGCACCCGAGGTGAGGGTTTCAAACAGCGCATCGTAGACGCGTCCATAGTCACCGATTTCCGGTTTAAGCTCCTCTCTGACCGTCACCCCTTCGGCATTCACATACTCCAGCACGCCCACGGAATCATCCGCCGCAAAGCCCGGCTCGCCCGGCATGATGTTGGCCTTCAGGCTGGTCTCCTGCTGGTCGATGCCGTACCGGATAAACGAGCCTTTTGTGCCGTGGACGATAAATTTCGGGTAATCGATTTTCACCAGATGGCTGGTTTTGACGATGGCCTTCAGGTCACCGTAGAACAGCTGCGCTTCGAAGGTATCGTCCGGGTTGGCCTTATTGCGCAGGCTGCGGATGTCGTAGGCCACGTGGTCCGGGCGGCCAAACAGGGAGATTATCTGGTCCATGGTGTGTACGCCAAGGCCGTAAAACGAGCCGTCCTGCGGCAGGCCGGGCTTTGTTTCCGCCACCGGGCGGTAGTAATCGAAGTGGCTTTCGATCTCCACAACATCGCCGAGTTTTCCGCTTTCAATTGCCTTTTTCGCCGTCAGGAAGCAGCTGTCAAAGCGACGGTTTTGATACGGCGTTACGGTCAGCCCTTTGCTTTTCGCCAGCGCGAACAGTTCCTTCGCTTCGGCAATGGTCGGGGTGAAGGGCTTTTCCACCAGCACGTTTTTACCCGCCTCCAGCGCGCGTTTCGCGTAGTCGAAGTGGCTGTTGGCGTGGGTGCAGACAACGATCAGCCTGACCTGCGGATCGTTTAACACTTCATCAAGATCGCTGGTGAAATGAATGTGAGAATACTGTGCAGACTGCTCCTCCGGCTTCGCCCGGCGGCGATAAATATGGGCGACGTGCCAGGTATCCTTACGGTTCAGAACATACGGCAGGTGGTAGCGGGTGGTGCTTTTACCAAATCCAATAAATGCGCAATGTAACGTCATGGCTCAGTCCTTTTGGAAGGTTACTGAGTCTAACCATAACAAAAAAAAAGCCAGCGAGAAGCTGGCTAAAGTAATACTGGAAGCAATGTGAGCAATGTCGTGCTTTCAGGTTCCCGTAACGGTCTTCCTGAATGCAGAGCAATAATAATCATTCTCATTCGCACTTGTCCACCTCTTTTTGCAAAAAATAGCCCTTGACGCACATTTTAAAGTCATTGATGTTGGAGGGGACTTTTAACTGATTGAGGAACAAGGAATGAGTGAGATAGTGATACGCCACATCGAACCCAGCGATGCAGAAGCTTTACGTGACATCATGTCGCATCCTGATGTGTATCACGACACGCTACAGCTCCCTCATCCTTCTATGGAAATGTGGCATGAACGCGTTGCGACAAAACCAGGTCGGCGCCATCTTGTTGCCTGTCTGGACCAGCGCGTCATTGGACATATGGCGCTGGACGTAATGGAAAACCCGCGTCGCAGCCACGTTGCCACATTCGGCATAAGCGTGGCTGCGGATATGCAGGGTCGCGGCGTTGGCCGCAGGCTCATGAGCGAAATGATTAACCTCTGCGATAACTGGCTGCGCATTGAACGCATCGAACTGACGGTCTTTGCCGATAATCCGGCGGCAGTTGCTCTCTATAAAAATTTTGGCTTTGAAATCGAAGGGACCGGCAGGAAATTTGCCCTGCGCAACGGCGAGTATGTGGACGCGTATTATATGGCGAGAATGAAGTGACACATTCCCCTCACCCCGGCCCTCTCCCCATAGGGGCGAGGGAGAAAAGACCGCACCGTGCAATCCCCTCTCCCCTATGGGGAGAGGGTTAGGGTGAGGGGCAATACAATCAATATCCCGCCGTTAAATCATCCACCGAACGCGGGTCCGATGCCCCGTACAGCGCGCCGTCCGGCCCGACCATAATGCTTTGGGTGCTGCCCATCGCCTCTTTCACCGCTACTTTTTGCCCGCGCTGCTCAAGCAGTTTAATGGTGTCCGGGCTAAAGCCCTTCTCCACGCGCAGCTCGTCGGGCAGCCACTGGTGGTGGAAGCGCGGCGCGTTGGTCGCTTCGGCAACGTTCATGCCGAAGTCGATGCTGTTAACCACCATCTGCAGCACGGTGGTGATAATTCGGCTGCCGCCCGGGCTGCCGGTCACCAGCCAGGTTTTGCCGTCTTTCACCACAATGGTGGGCGACATCGACGACAGCGGGCGCTTCTTCGGCCCTACCGCATTCGCATCACCGCCCACCAGCCCGTAGACGTTCGGCACGCCAGGCTTGGCGGAGAAATCGTCCATTTCGTTGTTAAGCAAAATGCCGCTGTTGCCCGCCACAATCCCGGTGCCGAAGGTGGTGTTAAGCGTATACGTCACCGCCACCGCGTTACCGTCTTTATCCACGACAGAGAAATGCGTTGTCTGGTTGCTCTCGTACGGCGCCAGCTTGCCGGGGCGGATCTCGCTCGACGGCTTCGCCTTATTGATGTCAATCTCATCGGCAATGGCTTTGGCATAGGCTTTATTGGTCAGCGCCTGCCACGGCACTTTCACGAAGTCCGGGTCGCCGAGATATTCCGAGCGGTCGGCGTAGGCGCGTTTTTCCGCCTCCGCCATCACCTGCATGGCGTCCGCGCTGCCGAAGCCGAACTTGTGCATATCGAAGTTTTCAAGAATGTTGAGGATCTGCACGATGTGGATCCCGCCGGAGGACGGCGGCGGCATGGAGAAGACCTCATATCCGCGATAGGTGCCGCTAATCGGCTCGCGCTCCACCGCCTTGTACTCCGCCAGATCCGCTTTGGTGATGAGCCCGCCGTTCTTTTGCATCTCGTCGGCAATCTGGTCGGCTATCGCCCCTTTGTAGAAGGCGTCCGGGCCGTGCTCGGCAATCAGCTCCAGGCTTTTCGCGAGGTTCTGCTGCACCAGCTTATCGCCCTTCTTCAGCGGCTCGCCGTCCTTCCAGAAGATCGCCCTGCTGTTCTCGTGGTTCGGGATGACTTCGCTGCCGTAGGTTTTAAGATCGTCCGCCAGCGCGTCGTTGACCACGAAACCCTCCCGCGCCAGCCTGATGGCAGGCTGCACCACCTTGTTCAGCGGCAGCGTGCCGTACTTTTCCAGCGCCAGCGAGAAGCCCGCGACGGTGCCCGGCGTGCCGCTTGCCAGATGCGAAGTGAGGGATTTTTTGCTGTCCGGGTTGCCCTGCTCGTCGAGGAACATATCGCGGGAGGCCTGGTTCGGCGCCATCTCGCGGAAGTCGATGGCCGTGGTTTTGCCGTCTTTGGTGCGCAGCATCATAAAGCCGCCGCCGCCCAGGTTGCCCGCCTGCGGGTGTGTCACCGCCAGCGCATACCCAACGGCGACCGCCGCATCCACCGCGTTACCGCCCTGCCTGAGAATATCGACGCCCACCTGCGTTGCCAGCGCGTCAACCGACGCCACCATGCCGTTCGTCGCCCGCACGGGATGAAAAACATCTTCCTCCACGCCGTAGGAGACTGGCGGAGCCGCTGGCGGGTTGGCCGCCACGGTAAATGTGCCGCCGGCCATCAGCGCGGCGATCGCTACCCAGCGTAAAAACGTTGGTTTCATCATTATTGTTCTCCAGGTGAAGGGGCCCATATTCCCCGCTTAAGCCTGGTTCACAACTCCTAAAAAATCATCGTCATGGTGAAATCGGGGTAAACTTAAGAGAAGCCTCAAAAGGAGGAGATGACAATGAAACGCTTACTGATTATTACCGCGCTACTTCCGTTTGCAGCGCTCGCACAGCCGCTCAATACCATGAACAACCCTAACCAGCCGGGCTACGTCATTCCGAGCCAGCAGCGCATGCAGACTGAAATGATGAGCCAGCAGCAGCAGCAAAAAGGGATGCTTAACCAGCAGCTGCGAACGCAGACCCAGGTGCAGCAGCAGAACCTGCAAAACCAGATGAACGCCAATACCCAGCGTATTCAGCAGGGCCAGGTGCGCGAGCAGCCGCTGCAGAATAAAAACGGCGGAATGCTGGGCGGGGGAAGCACGCTAAACAGCGGACAGCAGCATATGCTGCCGCCGCAGTCGAACGGCAGTATGCTTAATCCGCAGACGCAGAACTAAAGCCCGGGCCGATGCGGTCAATCGCATCGGTACAGATGCTGTCCACGCCCCAGCGCAGCAGCTCTGCCGCGCGCTGGGGTTTATTGACGGTGTAAACCAGGATATGCAGCCCCGCCTCTTTCAGCATTTTCACCCGCGCTTCATCCAGCAGCCTGTGGTTCAGGTGAATCGACACGCAGCCTAAGCGGGCCGTCAGCGCGCGCCAGTCTTCACGCCACTCGTCCAGCAGCAGCCCGCGCGGCAGCTCCGGCACGGCGGCCTGAGCGGCTTCCAGCGCGTCGATGTCAAACGACGACAGCAGCGGCGCGGTCATCCCTTCCCACAG
>CAMKZP010000051.1 GCA_946477805.1 uncultured Enterobacter sp. | reverse complement strand
GGGCGTGGACGCCTGGGCGCTGGCGAACCACTTTACCCAGATGCGCCAGGTGCCGGGCTTTGAGCTTAACGGCAACACCGGCGATTTGACCGCCACTCAGGATTGTGTGATTAACAGGAAGTTATCATGGCTCAAATACCAGCAGGGGCAAATCGTCCCGGCCAGTTAAGCCGTAAAGAGACCGGCGACGCGTGGGAGTTAAAGGCGCGCCGCTGGCTTGAAGGCAAAGGACTGCGCTTTATCGCCGCCAACGTCCGTGGGCGCGACGGCGAGATAGATCTGATCATGCAAGAGGGTCAGGTCATCGTGTTTGTTGAAGTACGCTTTCGACAGTCATCCCGTTTTGGCGGTGCTGCCGCCAGCGTGACGCTCGCCAAACAACATAAATTACTCCAGACTGCCCACCTGTGGCTTGCCCGCCATAATGGCAGTTTTGATACTGTGGATTGCCGTTTCGATGTGATAGCCTTCACCGGAAATGAGATCGAATGGCTCAAAAACGCGTTTGGCGAAGACGCATAATTGAGATTTAAAGGGATAACGTGCTCGAAAGAATAAAAGTGTGCTTCACAGAAAGCATCCAGACGCAGATTGCCGCGGCAGAAGCCCTCCCGGACGCGATTTCCCGCGCAGCGATGACGCTGGTACAGTCTCTGCTGAACGGCAACAAAATCCTCTGTTGTGGCAATGGCACCTCGGCCGCCAACGCACAGCATTTTGCTGCCAGCATGATTAACCGTTTCGAAACAGAACGCCCAAGTTTACCGGCCATTGCACTAAATACCGATAATGTGGTCTTAACAGCGATTGCAAACGATCGTCTGCATGACGAGATTTACGCCAAGCAGGTACGCGCCTTAGGCCATGCCGGGGACGTGCTGCTGGCGATTTCCACGCGCGGTAACAGCCGGGATATCGTCAAGGCCGTTGAGGCTGCGGTCACGCGCGATATGACCATCGTGGCGCTAACCGGCTATGACGGCGGCGAGCTGGCGGGTCTGCTCGGCCCGCAGGATGTGGAAATCCGCATTCCGTCTCACCGCAGCGCGCGTATACAGGAAATGCATATGCTGACGGTAAACTGCTTATGCGACCTGATCGATAACACGCTTTTCCCTCACCAGGATGATTAAGGAGTTTTCATGAAGGCTTTATCGACCCTCGCAGTCATTGTGTCTGCACTACTGCTTCAGGGATGTATCGCTGCGGCCGTCGTCGGTACCGCAGCCGTGGGCACCAAAGCGGCGACCGATCCGCGTACCGTTGGAACGCAGGTTGATGACGGCACGCTTGAGCTGCGCGTCAACAGCGCGCTGTCGAAAGACCAGCAGATCAAGAAAGAAGCGCGCATTAACGTCACGGCTTATCAGGGCAAAGTGCTGCTCGCAGGCCAGGCGCCCGACCTGGAACTCGCCGCTCGTGCGAAACAGATTGCGATGGGTGTAGAAGGTACGGCGGAAGTGTTTAACGAGGTGCGTCAGGGCCAGCCGATTGGTTTGGGCGATGCGTCGTCCGATACCTGGATCACCACCAAAGTACGTTCTCAGCTGCTGGGTTCGGACCAGGTGAAATCCTCAAACGTGAAGGTGACCACCGAAAACGGCGAAGTGTTCCTGCTGGGCCTGGTGACCGAGCGTGAAGGGAAAGCGGCGGCGGATATCGCCAGCCGGGTGAGCGGCGTGAAGCACGTCACCACCGCGTTTACCTACATTAAGTAATTCCGACCTGACTGTAAGCCCGGTAAGCGCTCGCGCCACCGGGCTTTTTTTTACAGAAGCGCAATACTTCCCACAATCGCCCCGCTCAACGCCACCAGCCCCGCCGTCAGCCACAGCGCCTTCGCCGGGAATGACTTACGCAGCATGATAAGCGACGGCAGGCTGATCGCAGGCAGCGTAATGAGCAGCGCCAGCGCGGGCGCGGTGCCCATCCCCGCCAGCATCATGGTCTGCACAATCGGGATTTCCGCCGCCGTGGGGATCACAAACAGGCAGCCTGCTACCGCCATCGCAACCACCCACAGCAGGGTGTTATCGATAGCGCCATCCGCATGCGGGAACAGCCAGACGCGCGCCGCACCGAGCACCAGCACCGCCAGGATATAGACCGGGATCGTGCTCCAGAAAAGCTGCCACAGCGCTTTGCCCCAGCGGGCGAAGAACCCGCCCTGCGGCTCGACGATCTCCAGCTCCACGAACGCGGGCTCAGGCGCATTGTCCTTCACCAGATTTTGCACCAGCGTCGCCACCACCAGCACCGTCACCAGACCGGCAGCCAGGCGGATCGCGGCAAAATGCCAGCCGAGCACGAAGCCCATAAACACCAGCGTCGCCGGGTTGAGCAGCGGGTTACCCATCCAGAACGCCAGCGCGCCGCCCATCGACACCCGCTGGCGGCGCATTCCTGCGGCCACGGGCGCGGCGCAGCACGAGCACATCATCCCCGGCAGGGAGAAAATCGTCCCCAGCAGCGTGCCCTGAAAGCGCGGTTGCCCCAGGGTTTTCAAAAGCCAGCTACGCGGGATCAGCACCTGAATCAGCGAGCCCAGAATCACACCGAGTACAGCGGCTTTCCAGACGGCAAGAAAGTAGACCATGGCGTAATCCCACGCCGCCTGAAGCGGGCTGGAATCAGCCTGCACGAGAATAGATTTACCGATGCTGTGCGTTTCGGCGGCGGTGAAGGCTTTGCCGTAGTACGGCTGCCATTTCACATACCAGAGGCCAACAATGACCACGAGAAAGAAGAGTGCGGGCTTCCACCACTGAAAAGGTGTTGCCGCCTGAGACGAAGACTGACCAGTCATACCATTCCCCGGAGAGTGTTATTGAATTAGCCGGGGGAGTTTACGCCTCGCCCTGCGCGATTTCACGCAGTTTTGCCGAAGGGATAATGTTCACGCCCTCCTGAGACGGAGAAAGCGCCTCTTTTAGCATCGCGCGGGCGACGTCCCGCGCCTCGATGGACTTCCAGTTTCCTGGAAGGATCCGAAACAGCGGCGCAAATATCGACTCGTTAAACCTGCGCTCGTCGCGATGGCCCAGCAGCATCGAGGGGCGTACGATCGTCAGGCGCTCCCACTTCTGCGCGATGAGCGCCTCCTCCATTTTTCCCTTCACCTTGTTATAGAAGAAAGGCGAACCGGCATTCGCGCCGTGCGCGCTGACCACCAGAAAATGCTTCGCGCCGAGTTTTTTAGCCGTCAGCGCCGTATCCACAACCAGCGTGTAGTCAGCGTGGACAAACGCCTCTTTGCTTCCCGCCTCGCGCCGCGTCGTCCCGAGGCAGCAAAAGGCAATATCAATCGGATCCTGAACCTGCGCCATCGCGTCCGTCAGCTGCGGGTCGTGCGGGTTAAATACGCCGGAGATATCTGCCAGCGGTCGACGCGTCGGGGCGGCAATGTAGTTCACCCGGCGATCCTGAATCAGCAGCCGCAGCAGATGATCGCCCACCAGCCCGGTGGCACCCGTAATCAAAACCTGGCTCATCATATTCCCCTTTACAGAATTGTCCGTTTGCGAACTCGCCGTGGTCTACCACACTTAGAAGTCTGTTACAGGTAAGTATTTACCACAAGCGGAGAAAAATCAGTCTGAACCCAAAACAACGGAGGAAACATGGGCAAGAAAATCGCAGTCTTGATTACCGACGAGTTTGAAGATTCAGAATTCACCTCTCCCGCAGAGGCGTTCCGCAAGGCGGGACATGAGGTCATTACCATTGAGAAAGAAGCGGGCAAAACGGTGAAAGGCCATAAGGGCGAAGCCAGCGTGACGATTGACGAGTCTATCGATAACGTCAGCCCGTCCGATTTCGACGCCCTGCTGTTACCCGGCGGCCATTCACCGGATTCCCTGCGCGGGGACGAGCGCTTCGTCACCTTCACCCGTGACTTTGTCGGCACCGGTAAACCGGTCTTTGCCATCTGCCACGGCCCGCAGCTGCTGATCAGCGCTGAAGTAGTACGCGGGCGTAAACTCACCGCCGTTAAGCCGATCGTTATCGATCTTAAAAACGCGGGGGCCGAGTTTTACGATCAGGAGGTGGTGAACGATAAAGACCAGCTGATCACCAGCCGCACCCCGGACGATCTCCCGGCGTTTAACCGCGAAGCGCTACGCCTGCTCGGGACGTAACCAGTGCAGCTTCTTGCCAAAGCCCAGGGTGTTGTCGGTAAATTTCAGCTCATCGAGGCGGATTTCCCACACCGGGGCCTTTAGCGCCGCTGCAACAGGAAAGCGGCGCGTGTAGTGCTTACGACGCGCGTCGCTCTCTTCTCCGTCCAGACGACGGATTTCCCCTTTAAACTGCACGCCGCGGATCAGCGCGACGGTTTTCGGCTGGCCGTTAACCGTGCCAGCGACCTTCGCCTGCAGGCCCGTCATCTGCGCATGCCGCGTTTTGTCTTCGCTCATCACGTAAAAGGCCACGCGCTCGGGATCGTAATAATAAAACGCGTTCGCGCACCACATCTCACCCTCGTCACAGACGCACCAGGTGACGACATGCTGCTTCGCCAGCCAGCGGTTAATGGCGGCCAGTGTTTCCATTTTCGTTCTCTCTCATGCTATGGTGCGTTCACCTTAACATACTGAATCCGTTTACCGTGTGCTGGTTTCTCTATCTTGTCCGAACCGCTGATAATGCTCTCTACACCGGGATCACCACCGATGTGGCGCGGCGTTTTTCACAACATCAAACGGGGAAAGGGGCAAAGGCGCTGCGGGGAAAAGGAGAACTGCAGCTGGCGTTTTCAGCCGCTGTTGGCGACAGATCGCTGGCGCTCAGGCTGGAGTACCGCATCAAGCAGCTGACGAAGCGCCAAAAGGAGCGCCTCGTGACCGGAGACGGCTCCTTTGAGGCGCTACGCGAGAGCCTGATTAAAAGCGGTTAAAATGATCGTGATATTCCACCAGACCGTTCACGCCGTTAAGCGCGTCATCCGCCAGACGGTGAACCTGGAACGCGGATTCGGTCCCCGGCCAGCGGCAGCGCAGATCGTAATGCGCCGCCTGCTCAAAGCCTAAGCGGCCATAGAACGCCGGATCGCCCAGCGTCACCACCGCGGCATAGCCGAATTCATTGAGCGAATCCAGCCCTTCATACACCAGCTGGCGCGCCAGGCCCTGGCCGCGATAGTTTTCATCGACTGCCAGCGGTGCCATTCCGACCCACTGCAGATCTTCGCCCTGAACAATCACCGGGCTGAAGGCAACGTAGCCAACCACCTGACCTTCGTCATCGGTGGCGACCAGCCCCAGCGTGATCAGGCCGTCTTCGCGGAGATCGTGGACCAGCTGGGCTTCCGCATCGCTCGCAAAGGCGCGGCGTAATAATGCATCGATACCCGGTGCATCAATCCCAATTTCGACTCGAATCAGCATGGCTCACCTACTGAAGTGTGTTTACCGTCCGGCGGGGTTTTTAACCCCGCCTCAACGAAATCTGCCATTTGCATCAGCAGCACGCGCAGCCCTTTTGGCATCTGCTCCAGCTCAATGGCATCCATTAAATTTTTAACGTACAGGCCAAGCTCCGTGTCGCCCTCAATCACCAGACGACGCTGGAAGAAGAGCGTATCAGGATCCTGCTTTCTTGCCGCGATCATCAGCAGATCGCTGGCGTTGGCGCTGAAGCTTACGTCCGCCTCAGCGGACTCCCGCACGATCAGCCGGTCATTCTCCACGGAGGTAAACCAGCGCAGCCCGATATCATGGACGTTAATGCTCAGCCAGCGCCCTTCCAGAAACTCAAGCTCACCATCCTGCAGCGCCTGGCGAAACTGCCAGCTCAGGACCTGCTCCAGCACCTGACGTTTTAGCGCGAACGGCGCCAGTTTTACCGGCACGCTCAGCATTGATGGACCAAATTGTACGAGACGTGAACGCAGTTTCTCCAGCACGAGCTTTACTCCCTGATATCTATAGTCCTGCTATTTTGCCATATCCGCAGAAGAACATAGCGGCGTAAATCAACAAACCCTTATCCGGCATCGCGCATTATTGGTGCCATCAATACGCCATTAGCTGCCTTAAATCAAAAATTGTCGCGTATGGGTTAATTAAAATCCCAGCTCGTTAACATTTTTGCGATCCCTGCGATCGACAACATCAGGATACATTATGGAGCTGCTCTGCCCTGCCGGAAACCTTCCGGCGCTTAAGGCGGCCATCGAAAATGGGGCCGACGCGGTCTATATTGGGCTGAAGGATGACACCAACGCCCGCCATTTTGCTGGCCTTAACTTTACGGAGAAGAAGCTTCAGGAAGCCGTTAACTTCGTTCACCAGCACCGCCGCAAGCTGCATATTGCCATCAACACGTTTGCCCACCCTGACGGCTACGCCCGCTGGCAGCGCGCGGTGGACATGGCGGCACAGCTGGGCGCCGATGCGCTGATCCTCGCCGATCTCGCCATGCTTGAGTATGCGGCAGAACGCTATCCGCATATTGAGCGCCACGTCTCCGTTCAGGCATCTGCCACTAACGAAGAGGCCGTGCGTTTTTATCATCAACATTTTGACGTCGCCCGCGTGGTGCTGCCGCGCGTGCTTTCCATTCACCAGGTTAAGCAGCTCGCGCGCGTTACGCCGGTGCCGCTGGAGGTTTTTGCCTTTGGCAGCCTGTGCATCATGGCCGAAGGCCGCTGCTATCTCTCCTCCTATTTAACCGGTGAATCGCCAAACACCGTTGGGGCCTGCTCGCCCGCGCGCTTTGTCCGCTGGGAGCAAACGCCGCAGGGGCTGGAGTCGCGCCTGAATGACGTCTTAATCGACCGCTATCAGGACGGTGAAAACGCGGGCTACCCGACGCTGTGCAAGGGCCGCTATCTGGTCGACGGCGAGCGCTATCACGCGCTGGAAGAGCCAACCAGCCTTAACACGCTGGCGCTGCTGCCAGAGCTGCTGGCCGCCAATATTGCCTCGGTGAAAATCGAAGGCCGCCAGCGCAGCCCGGCCTACGTGAGCCAGGTGGCGAAAGTCTGGCGTCAGGCCATTGACCGCTGCATGGCAGACCCGCAGAACTACGCCCCTCAGGCGGCCTGGATGGAGACGCTCGGCTCCATGTCTGAAGGCACGCAAACCACCCTTGGCGCGTATCATCGTAAATGGCAGTGAGATAACCATGAAATATTCATTAGGACCGGTGCTCTACTACTGGTCAAAAGAGACGCTGGAAGATTTTTATCAACAGGCCGCGACCAGCAGCGCCGACGTGGTTTACCTCGGCGAAGCGGTGTGCAGCAAACGTCGCGCCACCAAAGTGGGCGACTGGCTGGACATGGCGAAAAGCCTGGCCGGCAGCGGCAAGCAGGTTGTGCTCTCCACGCTCGCGCTGGTGCAGGCCTCTTCCGAACTGGGTGAGCTAAAGCGCTACGTCGAGAACGGCGAATTTCTGCTGGAGGCGAGCGACCTGGGCGTGGTGAACATGTGCGCCGAACGCAGGCTGCCGTTTGTCGCGGGGCATGCCCTGAACTGCTACAACGCCGTGACGCTGCGCCTGCTGCTCAAACAGGGAATGACGCGCTGGTGCATGCCGGTGGAACTCTCCCGCGACTGGCTGGCAAACCTGCTGAATCAGTGTGAAGCGCTGGGCATTCGCGATCGGTTTGAAGTGGAAGTGCTGAGCTACGGCCATCTGCCGCTGGCCTACTCCGCCCGCTGCTTTACCGCACGCTCGGAAGATCGTCCGAAAGACGAGTGTGAAACCTGCTGCATCAAATACCCGAACGGACGCAGCATGCTTTCACAGGAGAATCAGCAGGTGTTCGTCCTGAACGGTATTCAGACCATGAGCGGCTACGTTTATAACCTCGGTAACGAGCTGGCGTCGATGGCCGGGCTGGTGGACATGGTGCGCCTGTCGCCGCTGGATGCCGGCGTGTTCGCCATGCTGGACGCCTTCCGCGCGAACGAAAATGGGACTTCCCCGCTGCCGCTTAAGGCTAACAGCGACTGTAACGGCTACTGGAAGCGTCTCGCCGGACTGGAGCTTCAGGCCTAAAAAAGCTCACTTTGTTAACAACGGTTATTACACTTTAATGCAGTATTAAAGATTCACCGTCGACAAAGTGAGCTGTTATGACTGACAAAACCCTTCCGTTCTCGGTGCTGGATCTGGCGCCGATCCCACAAGGCTCCTCGGCACGAGAAGCCTTTTCGCACTCTCTCGATCTCGCTCAGCTGGCCGAAAAGCGCGGCTATCACCGCTACTGGCTGGCCGAACATCACAACATGGTCGGCATCGCCAGCGCCGCCACGTCGGTACTCATGGGTTATCTGGCGGCAAATACCACCACCCTGCACCTGGGATCGGGCGGCGTGATGCTGCCAAACCACGCTCCGCTGGTGATTGCCGAGCAGTTTGGGACGTTGAATACCCTTTATCCGGGCCGTATTGATTTGGGCCTTGGTCGTGCTCCAGGCAGCGACCAGCCAACAATGCGCGCCCTGCGTCGCCATATGAGCGGCGATATCGACAACTTCCCGCGTGACGTAGCCGAGCTGGTGGACTGGTTCGACGCGCGCGATCCGAACCCGCACGTGCGTCCGGTGCCGGGCTACGGTGAGAAGATCCCGGTCTGGCTGTTAGGCTCAAGCCTGTACAGCGCCCAGCTCGCCGCACAGCTGGGGCTGCCGTTTGCCTTCGCCTCGCACTTTGCGCCGGACATGCTGCACCAGGCGCTGCACCTTTACCGCACGAACTTCAAGCCGTCCGAGCGCCTGGAGAAGCCGTACGCGATGGTATGTATTAACATCATTGCCGCCGACAGCAACCGCGATGCGGAATTCCTGTTCACCTCCATGCAGCAGGCGTTTATGAAGCTGCGTCGCGGTGAGACGGGCCAGCTGCCGCCGCCGGTGGAGAATATGCATCAGCTGTGGTCCGCCTCCGAGCAGTATG
This sequence comes from uncultured Enterobacter sp., assembly GCA_946477805.1. GTDB lineage: Bacteria > Pseudomonadota > Gammaproteobacteria > Enterobacterales > Enterobacteriaceae > Enterobacter. The sequence continues at coordinate 3,224 of CAMKZP010000051.1, read as the reverse complement.
GCGTTGGTGGGCGATAAAGCGAAGGTGCGTCACGGGCTGGACGCGGTGCTGCGTGAAACGCAGGCGGATGAGATTATGGTTAACGGCCAGATTTTCGATCACCAGGCGCGTCTGCATTCGTTTGATTTGGCGATGCAGGTGAAAGAGGAATTGGTGGGGTAGTTTTTGCTTTGCCCGGTGGCGCTTCGCTAACCGGGCCTGCATTCTTTTCTCCCTCTCTCTTTGGGAGAGGGGTTCAGACCGCACGTTTTACTGATACACAGGCAACAGATTAAAGCTCGACAGCACGTGTACCAGCGCGTTGCCAGCGCCAAACACCAGAATCAGCGCAATCATCGGCTTGCCGCCCCAGACGCGGAATTTAGGGCTACCGAAGCGTTTACGTGATTTGCGCGCCAGCAGGGCCGGTACGATCGCCGCCCAGACGGTGGCTGCCAGTCCCGCATAGCCGATGGCGTACAGGAAACCGTTCGGCCACAGCAGGCCGCCCACCATCGGCGGCAGGAAGGTCAACAGCGCGGTTTTAAAGCGCCCCAGCGCCGAATCATCAAAGCCAAACAGATCCGCCAGATAGTCAAACAGCCCCAGCGTTACGCCGAGGAAAGAGCTCGCTACGGCAAAGTTGGAGAAGATAACCAGCAGCAGATCCAGGCTGCGGCTGTTGAGCACGCCGCTCAGGGCCTGTACCAGCACATCGATGTTTCCGCCCTTCTGCGCAATGCCGATAAATTCCGGGCGCGGGATATTGCCCATCGTCCCCAGCAGCCAGATCGCATACAGCCCCAGCGCCAGCAGCGTGCCGTAAACCAGACACTTTACGATGGTGCGCGGATCTTTGCCGTAGTACTTCATCAGGCTCGGCACGTTGCCGTGGTAGCCAAAAGACGCCAGGCAAAACGGCAGGGTCATCAGCAGATACGGCGTATAGGAGGTGTTCACCTCCGCGACGTTAAACAGCGTGGCTGGCGTGACGTGCCCCAGCAGGCTGCCGAAGGTCAGGAAGAAGGTGATGACCTTTGCGCCCAGGACAATCGCCGTCATGCGGCTAACCGCTTTGGTGCTCATCCAGACGATAAACGCAACCGCCAGCGCAAAGCACAGCCCCGCCAGACGCGCCGGTACGTTCAGCGACATCTCAGAAAACGTGTGATGCAGGATCGAGCCGCTCGCCGAAATGTACGCATAGGTGAGGATATAGAGCACAAAAGCGATAGAGATGCCGTTTACCAGGTTCCACCCTTTGCCCAGCAGGTCTTTGGTGATGGTGTCGAAGCTGGAGCCAATGCGGTAGTTCAGGTTTGCTTCAAGGATCATCAGCCCGGAATGGAGCATGCAGAACCAGGTAAACACCAGCGCTGCCAGCGACCAGAAGAACCACGCACCGGACATGACCACAGGCAGGGAGAACATCCCAGCACCAATGATGGTACCGCCGATGATCACCACGCCGCCAAGCAGCGAAGGTGACGTTTGGGTGGTGGTTAGTGTCGCCATACAGCCTATTCTCCAGTCAATCATGCGGTTCTGCATTTTAGTGTGCAGCACTGTACCAGTACAGGAGTACAAAAGAAATAAAAAAAGCCCCGATAGCGTCTATCGGGGCTGTATATTTTACTTTACGTCAGTAGCGTATGGCTTACGCGTCACGACGACGGCTTGCACTGTCGTCACGACGTGGGCCACGGCTTTCGCGACGTTCGCCGGAGAAACGACGAGGTTCACCACGACCTTCGCTACGACCGCCTTCACGACGTTCGCCACCGAAGCTGCGGCCACCGCCACGACGTTCACCACCGCGATCGGTGCGAGGCTGCGCATCGCCCATCAGCTGCATGTTCATCGGCTTGTTCAGAATGCGGGTGCGCGTAAAGTGCTGCAGTACTTCGCCCGGCATGCCTTTTGGCAGCTCGATAGTAGAATGCGTACCGAACAGCTTGATGTTACCGATGTAGCGGCTGCTGATGTCGCCTTCGTTAGCGATCGCGCCAACGATATGACGTACTTCAACACCATCATCACGGCCAACTTCAATGCGATACAGCTCCATTTCGCCAGCGTCACGACGCTCGCGACGTGGACGGTCTTCACCGCCGCGCTCTGGACGGTCGCCGCGTGGGCCACGGTCATTGCGGTCGCCACGACGTTCGAAACGATCGTCACGGTCACGGAATTCACGCTTAGGACGCATCGGCGCATCCGGCGGCACGATCAGGCTACGTTCGCCCTGAGCCATTTTCAGCAGAGCTGCGGCCAGGGTTTCCATATCAAGCTCTTCGCCTTCAGCGGTAGGCTGAATCTGCGACAGCAGCGCACGGTACTGATCCAGATCGCTGCTTTCCAGCTGCTGCTGGACTTTCGCGGCGAATTTCTCCAGACGGCGTTTGCCCAGCAGATCTGCGTTTGGCAGGTCAGCTTCTGGAATGGTCAGCTTCATGGTGCGTTCAATGTTGCGCAGCAGACGACGCTCGCGGTTCTCAACGAACAGCAGCGCGCGGCCCGCACGACCCGCACGACCGGTACGGCCGATACGGTGAACGTAAGACTCTGAATCCATTGGGATGTCGTAGTTTACAACCAGGCTGATACGCTCAACGTCCAGACCACGTGCTGCCACGTCGGTTGCAATCAGGATATCCAGACGACCGTCTTTCAGACGTTCCAGAGTCTGCTCACGCAGGGCCTGGTTCATGTCGCCGTTCAGCGCTGCGCTGTTGTAGCCGCTACGCTCCAGGGCTTCAGCCACTTCCAGGGTCGCGTTTTTGGTACGTACGAAGATAATCGCCGCATCAAAATCTTCTGCTTCCAGGAAACGTACCAGCGCTTCGTTTTTGCGCATGCCGTAGACAGACCAGTAGCTCTGGCTGATGTCCGGGCGAGTGGTCACGCTGGACTGAATACGCACTTCCTGCGGCTCTTTCATGAAGCGGCGGGTGATGCGACGGATGGCTTCCGGCATGGTTGCAGAGAACAGCGCGGTCTGATGACCTTCCGGGATCTGCGCCATGATGGTTTCTACGTCTTCGATGAAGCCCATACGCAGCATTTCATCTGCTTCATCCAGTACCAGACCGCTCAGCTTAGAGAGATCCAGCGTACCGCGCTTCAGGTGATCCAGCAGACGGCCCGGCGTACCGACAACAATCTGTGGGCCCTGGCGCAGGGCGCGTAACTGCACGTCATAACGCTGGCCGCCGTACAGGGCTACCACGTTTACGCCGCGCATA
>CAMKZP010000050.1 GCA_946477805.1 uncultured Enterobacter sp. | reverse complement strand
CTCTTTAATTTTGCAGCACAAATTTTGTGCGAGAATTGTTAAATAATAGGTATACGGAACTTTTTTTTTCATATGCCTGACAGAGTTCACACTTGTAAGTTTCTAGCTACGTTGTAGACTTTACATCGCCAGGGGTGCTCGGCCTAAGCCGAAGATATCGGTAGGTTTATATTTGACCACGCCCCCCGGTGAAGGATTTAACCGTGTTTTCTCTGCAGAGATATTCATGGCAAATTTTGGATGATAACGAGGCGCAAAAAATGAAAAAGACAGCTATCGCGATTGCAGTGGCACTGGCTGGCTTCGCTACCGTAGCGCAGGCCGCTCCGAAAGATAATACCTGGTATGCAGGTGGTAAACTGGGCTGGTCTCAGTTCCATGACACCGGCTGGTACAACAGCAGCCTGAACAACGATGGCCCGACTCACGAGAGCCAGCTGGGTGCAGGCGCGTTCGGTGGCTATCAGGTTAACCCGTATGTTGGTTTTGAAATGGGTTACGACTGGTTAGGTCGTATGCCATACAAAGGCGACAACGTAAACGGCGCTTTTAAAGCTCAAGGCGTTCAGCTGACCGCTAAACTGGGTTACCCAATCACTGACGATCTGGACGTGTACACCCGTCTGGGCGGCATGGTATGGCGTGCAGACTCCAGCAACAGCATCGCTGGCGACAACCATGACACCGGTGTTTCCCCAGTATTCGCTGGTGGCGTTGAGTGGGCTATGACCCGTGACATCGCTACCCGTCTGGAATACCAGTGGGTTAACAACATCGGCGACGGCAACACCGTTGGTGTTCGTCCTGACAACGGCATGCTGAGCGTAGGTGTTTCCTATCGTTTCGGTCAGCAGGAAGATGCAGCTCCAATCGTAGCTCCAGCTCCGGCTCCAGCTCCAGAAGTACAGACCAAGCACTTCACTCTGAAGTCTGACGTTCTGTTCAACTTCAACAAATCTACTCTGAAACCAGAAGGTCAGCAGGCGCTGGATCAGCTGTACACCCAGCTGAGCAACCTGGATCCTAAAGATGGTTCTGTAGTGGTTCTGGGCTTCACCGACCGTATCGGTTCTGACGCTTACAACCAGAAACTGTCCGAGCAGCGTGCTCAGTCAGTTGTTGATTACCTGGTATCTAAAGGTATCCCGGCTAACAAGATCTCCCCACGTGGTATGGGCGAATCTAACCCAGTTACCGGTTCTACCTGTGACAACGTGAAAGCTCGCGCTGCACTGATCGACTGCCTGGCACCAGATCGTCGCGTTGAGATCGAAGTTAAAGGTATCAAAGACGTTGTAACTCAGCCTGCGGCATAAGTTATCGTCTTAAAAAAAACCCCGCTATGCGGGGTTTTTTATTGCCTGAAGAAAAGTAAAACATCACTTCTTGCCGAGCAGTGCCTGAAGGTCGTTTTTCAGGTTCGACATTTGGCTGGCATACTTCTCTTTGTGTTCTGCGTCTTCAATAAGCTGTACAACCGTTTCCGATAGCGTTTTCCCACGCCGTTGCGCAAGCCCGGCCAACCGCTGCCAGACGATGAACTCCAGGTCGATAGACTTTTTACGGGTGTGCTGGTGCTCAGCATTAAAATGCCGCTTGCGCCGCGCACGAATAGTTTGCTTCATTCGGTTCAACAGTGCCGGATTAATATGCTTCTCAATCCAGCTGTTGACCAGAACCGGTTCGTTTTCGAGGGTCAGCAAAATATCCACGGCTTCTTGCGCCGCGCTGGCTTCGAGGTAGCAGGTGATCAGCTCGCCTTCACGATGCTTTTTGACCAGGTACTTCCATTTCCAGCCGCTTTCGAGGTTTTCCAGTTGTTGATATTTCATTGCAATCTCAGTGTTACCACGTAACTCTGTTCAGAATATCAGTTTTTTAGCAATCTGCTGAAAAGAAATCATATCCTGTGAAACGTCACAGGAGAATCACGCGTTTAAAACCCTAATCCTGCTTGGGAAGAGACCGCCGCTTACGGTATACTCCACGGTTTTACATCTGACTAAAAAACATCAACTTTGACGATTACGAAACTTGCATGGCGTGACCTGGTTCCTGATACCGAAAGCTATCAGGCGCTATTTGCACAGCCCGATCTCACAAAAGAACACGAATTCATACTTAGCGAAACACAACCGCGTTTGCATTACGCGCTGGAGCAGATGTTAAGCCCGTGGGCCACATCTCCCTTCATGCTGCTCAAAGCCCCGGAAGAAGCCGAGTATCTGTCGCTTCTGGGTGATGCCATGCGCGAGTTGAAACCCGAGGCGGAGCCCGTCTTTGGCGGTCATTATCGCATTACCGGACGTGATATCGCCTTCGTACCCGCCGAGAGCGCTGACGATCGCTTCGCCGCTACCGGTGAGGTGATTACCGCGAACTGGGTCGAAGCCGAGCAGCTCTTCGGCTGCCTGCGCCAGTTCAACGGTGAATTATCCCTGCAGCCGGGGCTGGTTCACCGCGCAAACGGCGGCGTTCTGATTATCTCCCTGCGCACCCTGCTCGCCCAGCCGCTTCTGTGGATGCGGCTGAAAACGATTGTCAGCCAACAGCGTTTCGACTGGGTCAGCTACGACGAATCACGCCCTCTTCCCGTTTCTGTTCCGTCGATGCCACTGTCTCTTACCGTTGTGTTAACGGGCGATCGCGAGTCTCTGGCTGATTTTCAGGAGATGGAGCCGGAGCTGGCTGAACAGGCCGTCTACAGCGAATACGAAGACAATATTCAGATTGCTGACGCCGATGATATGGCGCAGTGGTGCCAGTGGGTACTGGATGTCGCTGAACGTTTCGGTCTGCCTGTGCCAGCGGCGGATGCGTGGGCAGGCTTAATTCGTGAAGCCACGCGCTACACCAGCGATCGGGAAACCCTGCCCCTGTGTCCGCTCTGGATTGGTAAACAGCTGCGTGAAGTCGGTGTTATCAGCGGTGAAGGCGAATTTTCCGGCGAACAGCTGGCGCAGATGCTGGCCCAGCGCGAATGGCGTGAAGGTTATCTTGCAGACCGTATGCAGGATGAAATTCTGCTGGAGCAAATCCTGGTTGAAACCGAAGGCGAGCGCATCGGGCAGATCAACGCCCTGTCCGTGATTGAGTTCCCTGGGCACCCCCGCGCGTTTGGCGAACCTTCCCGCATCAGCTGTGTGGTTCACGTGGGCGACGGCGAGTTTATCGACATCGAACGTAAAGCGGAGCTCGGCGGGAATATTCACGCCAAGGGCATGATGATCATGCAGGCATTTTTAATGTCGGAACTGCAGCTTGAGCAGCAGATCCCCTTCTCGGCCTCGCTGACGTTCGAACAGTCCTACAGCGAAGTCGATGGCGATAGCGCCTCTATGGCAGAGCTATGCGCACTGATCAGCGCCCTGGCAGAAGTTCCGATTAGCCAGAACATCGCGATTACAGGTTCAGTGGATCAGTTTGGCCGCGCGCAGCCTGTGGGTGGTTTGAATGAAAAAATCGAAGGCTTTTTCTCAATCTGCCAGCAGCGTGGTTTGAACGGCAAACAGGGCGTGATCATTCCTGCTGCCAACGTGCGTCATCTGAGCCTCAGCCAGGCGCTTCTTGATGCGGTGGAACAGGAACAATTCAGCCTCTGGGCCATCGAGGGTATTGAGGATGCGCTACCCTTACTGACAAACCTGGTATGGGACGGCGAAGGTCAGACGACGCTGATGCAAACCATTCAGGAACGCATTGCTCAGGCGACGCAGCAGGATGCTCGTCATCGATATCCGTGGCCGTTACGCTGGCTGAGTTGGTTTAGTCCGAACTGATCGGACTTGTTCAGCGTACACGTGTTAGCTATCCTGCGTCCTTCACTAAAATAAGGCTTACTGAGAACATGGTAGATAAACGCGAATCCTATACAAAAGAAGACCTTCTTGCCTCTGGTCGCGGTGAACTGTTTGGCGCTAAAGGCCCACAGTTACCGGCCCCAAGCATGCTGATGATGGACCGTGTCGTGAAAATGACCGAAACCGGCGGCAATTTCGATAAGGGCTACGTAGAAGCGGAACTCGATATCAACCCGGACCTGTGGTTCTTCGGTTGCCACTTCATTGGCGATCCGGTAATGCCTGGCTGCCTGGGCCTTGACGCGATGTGGCAGCTGGTTGGCTTCTATCTGGGCTGGCTCGGCGGCGAAGGCAAAGGCCGCGCGCTGGGCGTTGGCGAAGTGAAATTCACCGGGCAGGTTCTGCCGACAGCCAAAAAAGTGACCTACCGTATTCACTTCAAACGCATCGTTAACCGTCGTCTGATCATGGGCCTGGCGGATGGCGAAGTGCTGGTAGACGGTCGTCTGATTTACTCTGCGAGCGATCTGAAAGTGGGTCTGTTCCAGGATACCTCTGCTTTCTAAGCCCTGCTTTCAGGTGCGTCAGAAAGGCGAAACCTCCGCATTGCGGAGGTTTCTTTTTAAAGAGACGCTATCAAGCAAGTACTGCCCTGTCTCCGATGGCTTCTCGCCAGCCCCCTAGCCATTGCGACCTCTGATTAATGGTCTGATAGGGACACATTTCTTTAGAACGTCCGGCGATGCCAGCCTGATAACCACGTTGATGAGCCCTTTCCAGGCGATCTCGTTTCTGTCTCTTCATGCCTCGTTTCCCTCATTCTTTGGTCTGGTGGAAAGAAAACAGTGATTGCACCCTGTGCAAGCACAGTTAACGAATACCCCGAATCAGCCTCAGCGTCAACGTTCAAAATTCATACGGGTGTCATATTTGTGAGCTAGTCAGAAGTTCATTTGTACAAAAAATGTGACGTGGCACAAGTAACAGCCTGAAGTCAAAACGAAAAAAAAGCCGCATTCAGCGCGTCGCTGAGTGCGGCTTTGGATCATGAATTTTACTTATGGAAGCCGGGCTATCTCTCTGGCTATGCTGGCCGACTCCTTAGCCCAACCCTGAGCCAGAACCTTAACCATCTCATCATAGCCGTCCTGCTGCTGCTTCATTTCCAGATGGAAAGGACGTTTAATCAGCTGGCCCTGATGATTCAGCAGCCACTCACCGCTGATGACCACCACGCCATCATAGCGGCCGTGGAACCCTGTCACCGTCACATTCAGCGTGTTTTGGTCGCTCCCCAACGGCTGAGAGGCGACCACCCAGCCAGGAAGCTGGCTGCTGAGGTTTGCCACCAGCGTATTGCGGAGCTGCTGATCCAGCGGGCTGGCCCACAGGTTGTTGTTGGCAATGACGTACTGAACGTCGCTGGTTTGGTACACCACGCCGTTTCCTGCGAGATAATCAGGCACCGCAACCTGCTCAACCCACAGCAGGCGGTTACCCTGCGACGCGCTGCTTTGCGCCCCTGCCTGTGCGGTGACCGGCAGCTGGTAGTAGCTTTTGTTTTCACTGCCCGAGCTGCACGCCGTTAATACCAGAGCGCCCGCCATTGCTAGCCATTTTTTCATTGTTTCGCCCTCTTCGGCTCAGGATCCTTTTTATCTTTCGCTTCGAACACCAGCGCGTTGCTCTTCTCATTGAGCGTTTTCAGCACCGGCTGCAGTTCACGTAACACCTGATCGAGACGCTGCATATCGGCCACCATCTTATTGTACGCCGCAGACCCCGGCTGGAAGCCCTGCATACTGCGGTTGAGTTCACGCAGCGTTTTCTGCATATCCTGCGGCAGCTGCTGCATGGACTGGCTGGCGGTGATCTTATTGATGTTATCGAGCGTGGTTTGCAGGCGGCGCATCGTCGCCTGGCTTTCGCTCAGCGAGTTCGTCGCAGCTTCAAGCATTGGATTCAGCGGCAGGTTGTTAATCTTATCCAGTGTTTCCATCAAACGCTGCTGGATCTGCGCCAGGCCACTGCTGACCGTTGGGATAATGGTATAGCCACCGAATTCGCGGATACCGGTGATCGCAGGCGCTTTAGGATAGAAGTCCATATCCACGTACAGCGCGCCGGTTACCAGGTTACCGGTTTTCAGTGAGCCACGCAGGCCACGGTTCATCAATTCCGTGATGTGCGCACCGATATCCTGATTTTCGCCAATCTGGTTGATCAGGCGTTCCGGCTCAATGCGGATCAGGACCGGAATGCGGTAATCATCATCCAGCATCTGCTTGAGGCCCGGCACGAAGTAAGGGACTTGCCCTACCGTACCCAGACGGATCCCGCGGAATTCGACCGGTGCTCCCGGCTGCAGGCCACGAACGGAATCTTTGAAGAACATCAGATAGTCGATGTGATCGGTGTACAGCGCGTCCTGAATGCTTTTTTGATCGTCAAAGAGCCTGAACGCCGTTTTCTCTGCGACCGGCTGCCCCAGGTCCTGCCCTTCGGGCACGTCAAAACTGACGCCGCCGCCAAACAGCGTGGTCAGGGAGCCCATCTCTACACGCATGCCCGCTGAGGTAAGATCAACGGCGATCCCGCTGTCTTTCCAGAAACGCACGTTGCTGGTCACCAGGCGATCGTTTGGCGCATTAATGAAAAGCTGATAGCTGATGGCGCGCTTTTGCGCGTCGAAGGTACTGGTTTCAACCGAACCGACGCGATAGCCGCGGAACAGCACCGGATCGCCAGGCGAAAGTTGCCCCGCCTTTTTACTGTCCAGAATGACGCGGATCCCTTTCGCATCCGGCGGCGCAAGCGGCGGAGAGTCAAGGAGCTGATATTGCCCCGGCTGGCTGCCCTTTTTACCCGGCTGCAGCTCGATATAGGCGCCGGACAGCAGCGTGCCCAGACCGCTGATCCCTTCCCGTCCAACCTGAGGTTTTACAACCCAGAAGACCGAATCTTCATGAAGCAGCTTTTCCATCCCGGCGTTCAGGCGAGCCTTAATTTCAACGTGCGTCAAATCATCGGTCAGGGTAGCGCTTTCAACGACGCCAACGTCCACGCTGCGGCTTTTAATGGTGGTCTTGCCGCCCTCAATGCCTTCGGCATTGGTGGTGATCAGTGTGACTTCCGGCCCCTGATGCCTGTAATGATAAAACAGTATCCATGCACCGATCAGCGCAGTCACGATGGGGAATATCCACACCGGCGACCAGTTCCTGACCTTCTGCACTTTAGCCTCTCCACTCTTATTTTCCATGCTCTTACTCTTCCTCATGGCTTGACTCGGGCTCACGATCCCACGATAGACGAGGGTCGAAGGTCATGGCCGCAAACATGGTCATAATCACGACCAATGCAAACATCAGCGCACCCATAGCGGGATAAATACTCATCAGCCCTCCCATGCGCACCAGCGCAGAAAGAACCGCAATGACAAACACGTCAATCATTGACCAGCGGCCAACAAACTCCACAACTTCATAAATCAGGTGCATGCGCTCGCTGTCACGCTTGCCGTGCCCTTTTGCATCCCAGCACAGCCAGGCAATGGCGATCATTTTTAAGGTGGGCACCATAATACTGGCGATAAAAATCACCCCCGCCACCGGGTACGACCCTTCCCCCCAGAGTAGGATCACCCCGGCGAGAATAGTCGATGGCATTTTATCTCCGAGGAGATCGGTGATCATAATCGGCAAAATATTGGCGGGCAGATAAAGCATGATGGACGTCACCAGCAGCGCCATGGTCCACTGCAGGCTGTTTTTGCGTCGCACATGGCCTTTAGTTTCGCAGCGCGGGCACACCTCAAGATCGGCAGGCAGAATGGCCGTACAGCATGAACAGGAGCGCAGCCCCTGACGGATCCCCGGCACGCCCACTTTTACCGTCTGAGCAAGCGCAGGCGCCGGAGCGATGTCGTCCCATGCCCAGCGCCTGTCAACGCACTGGAAAGCGCGCAGCTGCAGGACGCAATACAGGCACCAGGGAATAAAGCTGCTGCCAATTCCCACGTCGCCGTAGGCCATCAGCTTGACGAAGCTGACGAGGATCCCCGCCAGAAAGATCTCGGCCATCCCCCAGCTTTTGAGCTGAAACAGGACGCGCGCGAGTTTGATTTTCAGGGGAACGGGCATCCGGACGCGGTTGACCAGCAGCAGGATCACCACCAGGCAAAACGCCGGAACAATCTGAACGAACAGAAGGAAAAAGGTGCCGAGGCTGGCGTAATCCTCAGAGAACATGACGCCCGGGATTTCAAGCAGGTTCACCTGGCTGGTCATCCCTCCCACCTTCATATAAATGAAGGGGAAGAGATTCGAGAGCAGCAGCATGAACAAGGCCGCCAGCGCGTACGCGGTGGGACGCTGCCTCGGCGCATCCCACTCGGTGACAAGCGTTGCGCCGCAGCGCGGACAGGCAGCCTTATGGCCGTGACTCAGCGCGGGCAACGCCACGAGCATATCGCACTGCGAGCATAGTATATGCCTGTCGGCGTGGTGCTGGTCACACATATGTTTTCCCTGTCTATGCGCCGTTTTTCAGAGACTCAAGGTACTCCCAGCGCTCAAATGCTTCTTCCAGGGCTTTTTCAGCCGCGGACAGTTCAGCCAATATTTTCTGAGTATAGTCGTGAGGCTGCGTAAAGAATGACGCATCAGCGACCTGAATTTGCAGCGCTTCCAGTGCGGCCTCCAGCGCTTCCAGGCGCTGCGGCAACCCTTCCAGTTCGCGCTGCAGGTTATAGCTCATCTTTGCAGGTGCTTTTTTAACAGTTTCTGCTTTTGCGGCAACTGGCTCCGGTGCCGTTTTGGCTTTTGCCTGTTTTTGCAGCATGGACTGAGCCTGCTGACCGCGCGCATCATGATAACCGCCCACGTACTGACCAATTCGGCCTTCACCTTCGAAGATCCAGCATTCGGTCACGGTATTATCCACGAACTGACGATCGTGGCTTACCAGCATCACGGTCCCCTGATAGCCGTCAATCAACTCTTCGAGCAGCTCCAGCGTTTCGACATCCAGGTCGTTTGTTGGTTCATCGAGAATTAACAGGTTGCTGGGTTTCAGGAACAGACGCGCCAGCAGCAGACGGTTACGCTCTCCGCCAGACAGCGCGCGCACCGGCGTCATGGCGCGTTTTGGATGGAACAGGAAGTCCTGCAGGTAGCCCAGAACGTGGCGCGGCTTACCGTTAACCATCACCTCCTGTTTTCCTTCAGCGAGGTTATCCATTACCGTTCTGTCCGGGTCCAGCTCCGCACGGTGCTGGTCGAAGTAGGCCACTTCCAGCTTAGTGCCGCAGTGAACGCGGCCGCTGTCCGCCTGCAGCTGGCCGAGCATCAGCTTAAGCAGCGTGGTTTTACCGCAGCCGTTCGGGCCAATAAGGGCAATTTTATCCCCACGCTGCACCTGAGCAGAAAAGTCTTTTACCAGCACTTTACCGTCGACCTGGTAATTAACGTCTTCCATCTCAAAGACAATCTTACCGGAGCGGGAGGCTTCTTCGACCTGCATCTTCGCGCTGCCCATCACTTCGCGGCGAGCGCTTCGCTCGTTACGCATCGCTTTCAGGGCGCGCACGCGCCCTTCGTTACGGGTACGACGCGCTTTGATGCCCTGACGGATCCACACCTCTTCCTGTGCCAGCTTGCGGTCAAACTCCGCATTTTGCAGCTCTTCAACGCGCAGGTTTTCTTCTTTTTCCAGCAGGTAGGTATCGTAATCGCCCGGATAGGTCACCAGCTTGCCGCGATCGAGGTCAACGATACGGGTCGCCATATTGCGGATAAACGAACGGTCGTGCGAGATGAAAATGATGGTGCCGTTGAAGGTTTTCAGGAACCCTTCCAGCCAGTCGATGGCTTCGATATCCAGGTGGTTGGTCGGTTCGTCCAGCAGCAGCACTTTCGGGCCGCTGACCAGCGCGCGGCCCAGCGCCGCTTTACGCAGCCAGCCGCCGGAGAGTGACGCCAGCTCCATATCCGCGTCCAGACCCAGCTGATCCAGCACTTCGGTGATACGGCTTTCAAGCTGCCACAGGCCGTGATGATCCAGCAGCTCCTGCAGACGCGCCATCTCATTCAGATTTTTTTCGCTCGGGTCGGTCATCACCAGATGGGAAATGTCGTGATAACCCTTCAGGTATTCCGCCTGTTCAGAGATCCCTTCCGCAACGAAATCATAAACGGTTCCCGCCACGTTACGTGGAGGATCCTGCTGCAGGCGAGAGACAATCAGATCCTGTTCGTACACGATGCGTCCGTCGTCCAGACCCTGCTCGCGGTTCAGGATCTTCATCAGCGTGGATTTACCCGCGCCGTTACGGCCGACCAGACAAACGCGTTCGTTATCTTCGATGTGCAGTTCAGTATCATCAAGAAGTGGCGCATCGCTGAAGGACAGCCAGGCGCCGTGCATGCTAATTAGTGACATTTATTTTTCCTTTCAGACCGCTGAGATTAGCCAGCAGTTGTGGATCTGGCGGTTACGGGCAAAGTCCTGAGACAGCGTTTTCTGGCTGATTTCCTGCGCTTTCAGCCCCAGCGTGGCTAAGCCCTCATGATCCATGCGGAATCCGCGTTTGTTATTCGAGAACATAATGGTGCCGCCTTTGCGCAGCAGGCGCTTCAGGTCGGTCATCAGGCGCAGGTGATCGCGCTGAACGTCAAAGCTATCTTCCATACGCTTGGAGTTGGAAAACGTTGGCGGATCGATGAAGATCAGATCGAACTGTTCATCGGTATCGCGCAGCCAGCCCAGCACGTCGGCCTGCATCAGGCGATGCTGGCGTCCGGTCAGGCCGTTGAGGCGCAGGTTGCGCTCCGCCCACTCCAGATAGGTGCGGGACATGTCGACGGTGGTCGTGCTGCGCGCGCCGCCGAGACCCGCATGCACGCTTGCGCTGCCGGTATAGGAGAACAGGTTCAGGAAGTCTTTACCCTTGCTCATCTGGCCCAGCATGCGGCGCGCGATACGGTGGTCAAGGAACAGGCCGGTATCGAGATAATCCGTCAGGTTGACCCACAGGCGGGCGTTGTACTCGCCCACTTCGATAAAGTCGCCCTTCTCGTTCATCTTCTGGTACTGGTTTTTACCTTTCTGGCGCTCACGGGTTTTCAGCACCAGCTTGTTCGGTGTAATTCCCAGCACGGCGATGGTCGCCGCAATCACATCCAGCATACGCTGACGCGCTTTTTGCGCGTCGATGGTTTTCGGTGGGGCATATTCCTGAATAACCACCCAGTCGGCGTAGCGGTCAACCGCCACGTTGTATTCCGGGAGGTCGGCGTCATACAGGCGGTAGCACTCAATGCCCTCCTGTTTTGCCCATTTTTCAAATTTCTTCAGGTTTTTGCGCAGACGGTTGGCGTAATCTTCCGCCACGCCGGATGGCTTGCTGTCTGCGGCCTTCTCTGCCAGATGGTAGTTTTTCTGCACACAGTCCAGCGGGCCGTTTTTGGCTTTAAACTGACGGTCCGCACGCAGCTGCAGGCAGCTCAGCAGCTCGGGAGAAGCGCTGAACAGAGAGAGATTCCAGCCGCCAAAGTAGTCTTTCATGTTGCGGCCCAGCAGGCTGTGCAGGGCAATCAGCGCGGGTTCGCTGTCCAGACGCTCGCCGTACGGCGGGTTGCTGATCACCGTCCCGTACGGGCCTTTTGGCAGCGGATTGGTCAGGTTCGCAACGTCTTTCACCTCGAAGGTGACCAGCTCGCCGATACCCGCGCGGCGGGCGTTGCTGCGGGCGCGCTCAATCACGCGCGAGTCGCTGTCTGAACCGTAGAAATGGGACGTGTACTCCGCCAGGCCTTTACGCGCGCGGGTCTGGGCTTCGGCTTTTACCTCTTTCCAGATCTCCTCGTCGTGCTGCGCCCAGCCTTTAAAGCCCCAGTGGCCGCGATGCAGCCCCGGCGCGCGATCGGTCGCCAGCATCGCCGCTTCAATCAGCAGCGTACCGGAACCGCACATCGGGTCGAGCAGCGGCGTGCCCGGCTGCCAGCCGGAACGCATGACGATGGCCGCAGCCAGCGTTTCTTTGATCGGCGCCATGCCGGTGCGATCGCGGTAGCCGCGCAGATGCAGGCCCGCGCCGCTCAGATCGAGGGAGATGCTGGCGGTGTCGCCATTGAGCCAGACGTTGATACGCAGATCCGGATTTTCGCGATCGACGTTCGGGCGCTCTTTATTTTTACGCGTGAAGCAGTCAACGATGGCGTCTTTGACGCGCAGGGCACCGTACTGGCTGTTGCGGATCTCATCGTTGACGCCGTTAAAGTGCACGGCAAAGGTAGCGTCAGGGGTGAAGATCTCTGTCCAGTCGATCATCTGTACCCCGGTATAGAGATCAAGATCGCTGTAGACCTTGCACTCTTTCATCGGCAGCATGATGCGCGACGCCAGACGGCTCCACATCAGGCTCTGGTAAATAACTGTCTCTTATACACATCTCCGAGCCCACGAGACAGGCA
>CAMKZP010000049.1 GCA_946477805.1 uncultured Enterobacter sp. | reverse complement strand
GTCGTGGTCTGGGCAACGCTGGATTTAGGCGGTAAGACAGCCTGCGCGTGGCTGATGGACATGCCTGCCAGAAGAGACGCTATGACTCGCCCGAGCCGCCGGAAAACGAACCCCCTTCTCATATAACGACGATGTCCTTTGTTTCCAGCTCTGCCTTAGCTTCTCCCGCATCTTCAGACGGAAGGTCTTCAGTCTCTGCGGTAAACGCTCCCCCAGCCGCACAGATTTTTATTCGAGAAATAACCGTGTTTGCTGCCATTTTCTGCAGGAGCAATAACGATAGTGGCGGCAACATGTCTCCATCAATCACCGATTCAAGCATGCGGGCGCCATTTTCAGCACGGGTGACACGACGCATAATTTCTTGAGTAACCGAGGATTCAATTATCACCTCAGCGCTAAATCGCCGATGCAAGACCTTCTCCAGTCGCGCGAGCTTTTCGGTGACGATCGCGGAGAGCGTTTCCTGAGACAGAGGCAAATAAGGCACTACCTCCATACGCGCCAGAAGTGCGGGTTTGAAGAAGTCTGCCAGTACTGTGTACAGCGCTTCCATCATGGCTTCGGGTCTCTCAGCATGTTCAACAATGACCTGATAGCCAAGATTGGAGGTCAGGAAAAACACCACATTTTTACAGTCGATCAGGCGGCCTTCTCCATCAGCCATTTCGCCTTTATCAAACGCCTGATAGAAAAGGTTAAGCACATCCGGATGGGCTTTTTCCACTTCGTCGAGCAGCACGACAGAATACGGCTTCTGTCGGATAGCTTCGGTGAGCACGCCGCCCTCGCCGTAGCCGACATAACCCGGAGGCGAACCAATAAGGCGCGAAACGGTATGCTTCTCCTGAAATTCGGACATATTAATAGTGGTCAGATACTGGCGGCCGCCATTGAGCAGCTCCGCCAGCTGCAGCACCGTTTCGGTTTTCCCCACCCCGCTCGGGCCGGCGAGCAGAAACGCGCCCAACGGTCGCCCGGGACGACGTAAATCCGCTCGTGCCGTCAGCAGGTGTTTGTGCAACTGTTTGATTGCCAGCGACTGCCCCTTGATGGTTTTGCCCAACCATTCAGGCAGTTCGGTAATGACGGCGATTTCATTTTGCGACAAACGGTTAAGTGGTACGCCTGTCCATTCGGCGATCACAGCCGCGATTTGTTTTTTATCAACGTGAGGAGAAACCAGGCGTTGCGAGTTATGCAGGGAGTGCAGCTCTGCTGTCAGCGCAGCTAGCCGCGTCGCCGGATTGTTGGGGAGAGCAGCGGAATATTCATCATGGGAAAGCGATTTATCAAGTAACCCCCTGCGCAGCGAGACGATCTCATTCACCAGTTCAAGCTGCTGATGCCATGTGTTATCCAGTTCATTCAGCGCTGCCAGCGTCTCTTCATACTGTTTCAGGACTTCATCCATCCGCGTTGGATCTGAACGCAGTCCAATTCGGATCTCACGCTCAAGCTGGCGGATTTCAGCTTCATGCTGCTGGCTCAAGGTGGTTAACGCCGAAATTTGCCGGGGTGGTGACGACAAATTAATTGCCACGCGGGCGCATGCGGTATCCAGAACGTCAATGGCCTTGTCAGGTAACTGCCGACCCGAGAGGTAACGCTCGCTTAACGTCGCGGCCGCCTGCAAGGCATCGTCATCGATCAGCACGCCATGCGCCTGTTCATACACCGGAGAAAGGCCGCGCAGAATAATGGTCGCTTCGCCAGCACTCGGCTCGCTCACTTTCACCAGCTGGAACCGGCGCGACAGCGCTGCGTCCTTTTCAAAATACTTCTTATATTCGCTCCAGGTGGTAGCGGCTATCGTTTTCAATTCGCCGCGTGCTAAAGCAGGCTTGAGTAAATTCGAGATGTCCAGCCCACCCTGCTGATTGCCCGCGCCAATCAACGTGTGTGCCTCATCGATGAAAAGAATGACCGGTTCAGGCGACTGGATAACTTCCGCCATCAGCCCCTTAAACCGTTTTTCAAACTCCCCCTTCACCGAAGCGCCCGCCTGCAATGCCCCGAGATCCAGGGTCATAATGTCGGTGTTTTGCAGTTTTTCCGGCACCTGACCGGCAACAATACGCAACGCCAGACCTTCAATCAGAGCGCTTTTACCGACTCCAGCCTCCCCAACCACGACGGGGTTGTTTTTTCTGCGGCGACAGAGAATATCGATCATCAGGTCGATTTCGTTGTCACGACACAGTACCGGGTCCAGGCGCCCCGCACGGGCTTCTTCGGTCAGGTTTTTGGCAAAACGAGCGAGCAGGCTGTCACCGATTTCTGATATTACGCGGCTGGAGTTTTGCTCTGAATGCTGTAGTGCCGTTTCAGCTGATTCCAGCAGCGCTTCGTCAAAATTCTGCTGGAGCCGATCGCGATTAATGGCGGTCAGTAATCGGGCTGATGCAGGTGGAATATAACGCAACGGCGAGTGCAGCAACGTCAGTAACAGAATACCGCTGCGTAGCTCTGCCATCTGCATTTCAGCCGATGCCAGCAACCATGACTCTTTAAGCCATTCGATCAACAACGGTGAAAACGCAGGGTACTGATCCACTGCCCTGTTACTTACGTCATTTTCCACGGTAAGCGCCTGACGGAGTTCGTCCACCGGGATATCTGCTCGCTCGGTGATAACCCGCAGATCGCTGCGTGGAATAGCCAACATCTGGATTAGCACATGGCTGACGGTTATCTCAGCAGACTGCTGATTCATACACTCAGAAGCCGCCATTTCCAGCGCCTGTCTGGAGAAGGCGTTAAGACGTTTTATCAGTGCCGATAAATCAATCTGAATCATAGGTGTCCTTACCTGGCAAGCAGCCGGTTTAACTGATGAAGAATATCCTGCGTCTGGTTGTCCAGACGCAGCAGATAAAACAGATAACAAAGCGCAAGTACGGCCACGCCACCAATGAAAATATGAGTCAGTGTCAGCCGCTTGATGAGCTGATACCGCCCTCGGTGCGTTTTTTTATCCTGATGCAGTAGCGGGAACGGTGCATCGCCGCGCAGGGTGTGTAGAACGTGATGCAGACGGCGAAAGATCTGTTCAAATTCGTCATTTCGCTGGGAGGAAACCTTATAACGACCGCGAAAGCCCAATGAAAAACAGAAATAGAGAAACTCGAGTAAATCCTGATAGCGCTTCGGTTCGCGCATCAGGCGCTCAAGTAAAATAAAAACCTTTTCCCCACCCCAGGTTTCATTGTGGAAGTGGACCAACAGAGACTGTCTGACCCATTCGTTCTGGTTTGACCATCCGTTGCCCAGCGCGGCCTCATCAATATAGGTGCAGAGGATGTAGCGAAATGACACGATCACTCCCGGCTCATAACCTTGATCCTCCAGCAGCTGTCCCACCGCCTGTATATCTGTCACAACCTGGCCGAAAAGATGCTCCGGCATTGGCTGATCTTTCATCGTGGCCAGGCGCATCACCATTCCTAACAGCGGGGTAGCGGCGTCAATCATTGGGTTAAGACTGCCCCCACGCAGTGACAATCGGTATTGCCGCACGATTTCGTCGGTACAGGAACGTTCAGAAAGTGAGGATGATAATTCGCTCATGATTTATCCCCTTACCGCCCACAGCTGCATATCCAGTGCCGGGAATGCACCCGATACGTGCAGGGCAATAGCGTTGCTGCTAAGTACGTCTGCCCAGGCCGTGCCCGTTTTGTCCAGGCTGAAATAGATGTAATTGGCATGGTAGGGTAGCTGGCGCGGGGCCGATGAGAGAGGAACCAGCTGTATCCCTGGCACCTGCACGCTGACCACGTTTCGAATTTTATCCAGCGAAGAAATTTTTGATTGCTGAACAAACTGGCGCATGAGTTGGTCATGAGGTAGCTGAGCATGTACCGCAAGCACGAAGCTGGCTTCCTGCAACAGCTGTGTATCATTCACAATTGCCTGATAAATATTGTCATTTTTCGACAGCGGTAAATTCTGTGCCCGTGGTCTCAGGACAATACTGAGTTCCCTGCGTACCGCGGGAAGCAGGCGGTGGAATGTTGTGGTCAAATCATGATGGTCGTAAAGCTCATACTCACAGGGCCGACGGGTGGGAGAGGTGAAGGTCATTAATTCCCCCAGGAGCGCGGCGAGATCGAGATATAAGGTTTCCGGATGCAATATGCTCAGGCGTGAGCGGTGATAAAAGTTACTCTGGTTACGGTTTAACATTTGCAGCAGCATGAACTCGGCAACATCGGCTATGCCGCTTTGTTCCGGAGAACCTATACGTTTGGCAAGATCGTCCGCACGGTTACGTATCGTCCCCTGAATATCCTCAAGATAGTTGCTCAACAACGGACAGGCTCTGATCGTCTGACAAGTCGGGATGAAGTTCTGATCCAGAGATAATGCGCCGTCTACCGATCGGTCTCGTATGCGGCACAACGGTAAGGTGGTGAATGAACTCAAATCGTCCGAACCACTGACGATACGCGGGAGGAGCTGCCCTAATATCAGCTGCACGGCATCACCTTCATCCGTGTGCAAATCACGCACGTCGGTGTAGTTTACGCCGTAGCGCCCGTTGCTCTGCCCGGCACTGCGGCGGCCAGCTATTTCATTAACCGCGTCATGACCGACAGGCAGTGCCAGATACAGCGTTCGACTGGCTTCAGAATCCAGCACGCTGGGCTGGAAGGGTGTGGGCAGCACATCCTGATCCGGCAAGGAAAACACGGTGCCGTCAGGCATACAACCCGCAGCTTTTTCCAGCACGATTTTCCCCTGCCCCAGCTGCTGCTGATTGATCGACAGCTCGGTAAACCCCCATGTAAACCCCGATATCGCTTTCAGGTGGCTTTCAAGCAGATAGTCATTGAAACGCTGCTGCTGCTGAAAATGCTGCGGACGGACGAATAACCCCTCCTGCCAAAGCACCTTGTTCTTCATCGCCATCGTTATTCGTCCTCTTTTTTCATCTCAATGCTGCTGCCGCGAACATGCACCAGCAGACGATAGTGGTGGCCCAGGCCTTCTACCGGTTCAATCTGTTTCCATTCGGCGCTTTGGTCATCAGAGAAATACGCTACCACACCGATAAACCGCGTTTTGTCATCCAGCTTTACTGATGGAAGGGTTTTAATGCTGTCGGGTAAGAGGCTAAAGTCCTGATGATCAATGTAGTTTTTCCCCAGCGCATCAGGCAGGGGCGTTGTCGCCATCAGGTCATAATCCGCCGCCTGTAGTTTTGAGTCATCGCTCATGTAGATCAGTTGAACATCCACCGAAGCGGCATCCCCATCAGGATTGATATTGGTATCCGGCTCGGTTAGCAGAGTGATGGTCATTTCTGATGGCTGCTCAGCCTGCTTGCCAACCTGGATATCCGGATTCCCGATAACCTGGCCAACCTTTTTCGCCATTTCACAGCCCGTTAATAAAACGCTCGCCAGAGCGCAGGCCAGAAACAACGTTTTTCTGATCATGCTTCCAGCTCCCGCTGTTTCTCACGTAAAACACGGTCATACACCTGGGCATAAACTTCGTTAAACAACATTTCAAAGCCCTGCTGACGATCCGATGCCAGTTCGTCGTAATAGTGGCTGTACATCAGCCATGCATCGGCATTCTCCAGGGGCTGGCGTAACTCATGGCTACGCCGGTATTGCACAAAACGGCGCATAAGGCTCTGCGGCGAAAAAGCGTCAAGCAGCACTCGCAGCGATTCAACAATCGCAGTGCGGTTGGCCTCTTCATGATGACGGATATTGCGAAGGCTCTCGCCGATGGCTGCAGGAGCCGAAAGGTGCACCGGACTTTTACCTTCGGCAAACATGAGGTCCAGCGCCGTGGAGTAATCGATATTCAGACGCAGCGGGTTGTCCTCCAGCGGACGCAGGTGTTTGTCTGACAGGCTGTTACGATGCTGCTGCAGATCAAGTAACCCTTTGATCGCAGCCTGCAATGTTCGTCCGGCTTCTTCAAGAAAGTCGCTGGCATCCTGCGAGTTACGTAATGGTAAAGCGCATTCGAGCCCACGCATCAAAGGAGAAACGGCAATATGTTGCCGCGATACGTCATCCCCTGCTCCCCTTTGGGTATCCTGGATAGTGTTCTCGACATCAGGCAGATCAAGAAAATGGTAATCTAAGCCGCCTTTTCCCACCGGATCGGCCATCGGCGGAGCGAGTGATAGTGATTCTTGCCCGCTAGCCACAGGGCTATTTCCCGCTGACATCAGACTTTCTGTTTGTAACGCCGCGAGAGGATCTCGCGTAAAACTGCTGGCAACGGTTGTGGCCGTCTCCCGATAGACCGTTGTATCAGCATACTTTGGCTGGCCTTCTGTCGTAAGAAGGGCTGTCAATTGCTCACTGTTGCTGACAATGGTTTCGGGTGTCGCCATCTGTTCTTCATACTGCGCAATATTGCCGGTGAACGCTTTCAGGAGCAGATTCGCAAGGCGGATTTCATCGCCCTGCCTCAGCTGCACAAGACCAGCATTCGCCGAGATGCGAGCCTGATTGATCTCCAGACCAGCAATATCGCTTTTCAGACAAAACACCCCATCAAGAAAACAAATAGCAAAAGCTCGCTCGGGTACAGATTGACTGCGATCCTGGAGTGACCAAAAGCACCCCTCAGCATGACCGACATCACCGCCTTGCGAGGTAAACGTACATTTTGCTGTACGTCCGCTTTCCAGCTCATTCCCGTTCAAAATCTGTAGCGTCAGTGAATGCTGCGTTTGTTTATGTCGATTCTGCTGTGGCATCCTGTTTATCTACTCCGCATCTGATTGTTGTATTTCATGCCTGGACTTTAATTGTGACGCTCGGGCAGGCTTCCGGCTGACCAATAAAACTGGTCCAGCCAATACGGGAACTCCGTTCGTCTCCCAACGTCATACCGCCAATCTGCTCCGGAGCCATCTCGAGTCGCAGATCCCATGCAAGCTGATCGCGTAAGACGAACGCCAAAAACATCTTTAACGGCAGGAAACTTTCGCCGTCAGGTAAAAAAGTAAGGAAACGTTCACGCGACAGCGCACGAATACACAGCAAAAATTTACCGCTTCGGTCAGGTATACGGCTGCCTAAGGTAAAATTTTTACCGAGCAATGAACGCGGATGACGATGCCAATCCCTTTGGAGAAATCCTCCCAACCGATTTTGCTGAGACGTCAGAATATCTACCTGTCGTAACTGCCAGCGATAAAGCGTGACATCCTCCAGGTCGAAACAGTGGGAGACCAAATCGCAGATAACTTCCGGCGAACGGCCTGGCCCAGCAAGCACCCCGGCATAGGCAAGCATCTTGCTGTGATTTATGGCTAAACGTTCGCGCTGTGTTGGACTCCCCAGGCCAACAAGCGCGTACATACGCTGAGTAAATTCGTCCGTTCCACCATTGTTGAAACAGATATGCCAGCGATATTTCCGCCATATGTGCCAGATGAACTGGATCATCCGATGTGAAAAAAGATTAAGGAAATCCGCAATCCCACTTTCGCCCTGCGCGCTTTCCCATGCGATCTGCTCCAGGTAGTAGCCTGGTAGCGGAGACTGACTGCCATGCAAACCGCTAAATGCCACCGTCACAACGTACTGGCCGCTGTCGTTTTGTTTAACCCGAACAACATCACTGCCAGGAAAAGCGATACAGGTATCCGCTTCAAAGCGAATGACATCTTTATCGGGGTCAGTGGCCAGAGAGACATCGTTATGGTGACCCGTAAAACGGTATATCTCGTCAACCAACGCATAAAAGTTATGACGGCGAACATTAATCCCGTTGAGGGAAAAAACGTCACCGGCAGTCCTCTTTACATCAGTGCGTGCTGACCGGTTCTGTCCGTCCATGTATAACTCTCCTGAGTACGCGTATTTACAATGCTCAGTTCATGAAAGCTGTTTACGCTGGCATACAGCGAAAAGAAGAACGAGAGCATGGTGCCCAGCAAAAAAATCTCTCCTTCACAAACGAACGGAGCCGGATTGATGTGCAACGTTGTGGCAATCCCCCGAACGGGGATACCGTCTAACAGATGATCAACAGGGCGGGTGTCGATACCCTCAATGGCATCAAGCTTTTTTTGTGACAGGCGCGCAGACTGCGGGTGATGAATACCCGGCAAATCAAAAATGTGTAAAATTTTTTTCAGTGCATCCAGATCCAATAAGGACAGGTAGTTCAGATTCATACAAGAAAGCAGAGACCAGTGAAGACTGCCGTCCTGTACGGGCCAAAGTGGCGTGGTCGGTTTTGTCACGTTACGAAACGTGGCCGTCTTCTTACCGGCAGGAATACAGATATCTCCCGGCTGGAGTTTTACGGGTTGCTCTCGGCTGGTACATATCAGGCTGACAGAGGCCACTTCATCCTTCAGCAAATACGCTTCGGGGCTGTTGCCATCGGCCTGAATCAATGCAATGAAATGGTCAAATCCCTGATGCAGGAGTGATGTTTTTTTACGATGCTGATAATAGACAACATCCCTTTTTAAGGCGTATTCCACCTGATGCTGAAAGCCGTTGAACTCCGGGAACTCTCTTATCACAGGCGTCACACCACCTTTTTTAACAGCGCGAACCTGGCTGAAAACCTGTCTGACAGCAAATATGTCGTAGCAATCTGGACGTTGATAGCTAGCTTGCAGAGGATATTTGACGCGACCACTCTCTGCAGCTATCGCCTCTGCGTGATGAACGAATAAATTCACCGCTGGCGAGCAGTGCAGCCGGAAAGAGTTTTCCCGAATTTTGCTATCAGCAGGGAGTGGTAGCGAAAAATGAAGTCTGAGAGTTATCTGTTCTGCCGCCAGTTCAGCAGAAAGAGGCTGAATGCCGCTGACATCAAAAAACAGAAAACTATCTGGATAACAGAGATACTCCTGCAAAATCCTGAATCCGCTGTAAACGTTTTTAGGGTAAGGAAGCAGCGCATCTTGTTTTTCGAAGCCGACCGGAGCCAAACGAAAGTCAGGCAATGCGATTAAGGTGTCTTTGATGACTAACTCGGCCTGACAGAAATAACGACAAAGCCATAAATAAAGCTGCCAGCGGGTATAATCATCATCGTTACCCAACCAGAAACGCAGTTTATTGAGATCCAACGAAGCCAGGCTAATTTTTGCATTAGTGTTAAAGGTGATATCAATTATACCTAGCTTATGACTGCTATTGTTCACAACCGATGCGACGCGCAACGGCTGTAACCAAATGTCTCGACTAAGAGTAAATATGCATGCAGGAGGAAGATCCTGTTGGCCATCTGAATACACATCATTATCGCTATCCATTAGCACGGGCAGACTTTTGACCTGCTCGCCACGTTCAACTTTAACGGGAGTAGTAATAGTGCTGATGTCGGGCATATATTCAATAATGGTCATTGAAGGCGTCGGACGCAAATAATTAGGACAGAGAGTACTCAACAGACTGTGCGTCAATTCAGGAAACTCATCCTCGATCTTGGCTCGCAAATTGCCAGACAAAAAAGCGAACCCTTCAAGAATGCGCTCCACATCGGGGTCCGTTCCCTTTTCTGCAAGGAAACGTGCCAGATGTGGTTTATCTTTCGCCAGCACTTTGCCAAGCTGGCGAATATAATCGAGTTCTTCCCGGAAATAGCGCTCTTCCATTACCATCGTATTTAATCCATCCTGTAATGCTTGCTGCCATCAAACCGCACATTAAATTCCAGAACGTTTTCGCGCCCCTGCAAATTCACAAATGCTGTTATCTGAAACCGGATATCGAGAGGACAATTTGCGTCCTGGGCGGCGGCCGTAATGTTGACAAATGTAATACGGGGCTCGTATTCCAAAATACAACGGTGGATTTTCTCGATCTGAGCCTCTAAAAAGGTGCCGGATGTATGTTCTTCGCTTCCTGGGTCAGCAATACCCATTTCCGGGGCGCTTTGGCTGTTGCCTGGCCGGGTATTCAGGACATTATTTAAGTTGTGCATTATTGAATGCTTTAGCACCTGAATACTCGTGGAACGTGAAGGGGCCGTTTGCATATCAATTGTTAAACGTTCAAATAAACTTCCAGTATTTCTTTGTTCACGCCCCCTCATCATTTCATCCTTACTCTTTATCCAGACGCCCTACGAGGGATAACTCAAAAGAAGCGCCCATATATTTAAAGTGAGGACGAACAGAGAGACCCACCTGGTACCAGCCAGGCTCCCCATCAACATCCAATACTTCAATTTTTGCCGCACGAAGTGGTTTACGGCTGCGAACATCCGCAGGTGGATTTTCCTGATCGGCAACATACTGTTTAATCCAGTTGTTCAGTTCCCGCTCCAGATCGGTACGCTCTTTCCAGGAGCCGATTTGCTCGCGCTGCAACACCTTAATGTAATGCGCTAACCTGTTGATAATAAACATATAGGGAAGCTGCGTGCCTAGCTTATAATTGGTTTCAGCCGCCTTGCCTTCAGGAGTATTAGGGAATTGCTTAGGCTTCTGTACCGAATTCGCTGAGAAAAAAGCGGCATTATCAGAACCTTTACGCATAGTAAGGGTGATGAAGCCCTCTTCCGCCAATTCAAACTCGCGACGGTCCGTAATCAACACCTCGGTTGGTATTTTAGCTTGAATTTGTCCCATCGATTCAAATAGATGAACGGGCAAATCGTCTACTGCACCACCATTTTGTGGACCGATAATATTCGGGCACCAACGATATTTAGCAAAACTATTCGTCATGCTGGATGCCAACAGAAATGCCGTATTTCCCCAAAGAAAATCATTGTGATCGCCCGTAACATCTTCTTGATAGTTAAATGTTTTTACGGGGTTATCTGTCGATGAATAGGGCAGTCGTAACAGGTATCGTGGCGCAGTGAGCCCCAGATAGCGAGAATCTTCCGATTCACGCAGAGCACGCCATTTCGCATAAGCTGGGCTTTCGAAAACAGCATAAAGATCTTTAATTTGAGCCAACTCAGAGTATGAATTAATACCAAAAAATTCGGGAGAAACTGAAGATAAAAATGGGGCGTGGGCCATAGCACCTACGCTGCTAAGATAGCGCAGGAGTTTCATATCCTGGTTTGTGTTGCTAAATTCATAGCCCCCAATCACCGCGGCAACTGGCTCTCCACCAAACTGCCCGTAACCAGAAGCATAGACATGCTTATAAAAGCCCGACTGAATGATTTCTGGTGCAAATTCAAAATCATCCAGAAGTTCCTGTTTGGTTGCGTGCAGAACATGGATTTTGATATTTTCCCGAAAGTCAGTGCGATCAACGGTGGTTTTAACTGAACGCCAGAAGGATTCACGTTCCTGAAAGATATTATTATGTTGGATCGCGTCCATCTGCTTGCTCATCTTCGCGTCAAGCTCAGCGATCATGCGGTCCACTGCCAGTTTATTAACGGGTTCCTGCTTATCTCCGCTTTGCAGCAGACTGGTAATAAATGCAGCAACTCCCTGACGTGCGACATCATAGCCTTCAGATTCTGGTTCAATACGGGTCTGTGCCATTATGGCATCAAGCAATGATGCATGAGACGCAGAGGCCGATACTGGTTCGGCGATGGGCAATTCCTGTTCCTGTAAAGACATGCAGCTCTCCTTGGTTTTATTTTCCGTTCACAACGCTCAGCTCTTCAATTAGCCTGTCACGCGATTTCTCATCATCCAGCATCGCTTGAATCTGAGCTCGGAAGGCCGGAAGATTCCCCAAAGGACTTTTAAGAGCAACCAATGCCTCACGCAGCTCTAATAGTTTTTTCATTTCGGGTACCTGGCGTGCAACATTATCCGGTGAGAAATCGTTCAATGATTTAACATCCAGCATAATGTTCAACTCTTCATCAGACTTATCACTGAGGAGGTTGGGCACATTAAAGTTCAGGCTAATACCCGCTTCAGCAATAACAGAGTTGAAGTTATTTTTATTGATGGAGACGGCATCTCGCTCATCAATTGCAGCGCTATCCACCTTCCCCATATCTCCTACCACCAATAAATTCAGAGGCAGTTCAACTTCTGCGGCATGACCGTTCGTATTTGGAACGTACTTGATGTTAATCCTTTCTTTTGGAGCAACACTACTATCGCTTTTATTGCCACTCATAATCAAGAAATCCTTTTAAAGATAACATTAGTGCAGCCGGTAGTAATAGAATCATTTTTAAACCATCATCTATTATCTTGGTGAATATATATAGCCCGCAACATCAAACCAATAAATGCACCTACGCGCCAAAACACTTACGCTGAAATACCAGCAACCTTACATGAGCCTAAAACATATTATTGCACACTCAGCAGCACTGTCTCTTATACACATCTCCGAGCCCACGAGACAGGCAGAAAACTCGT
>CAMKZP010000048.1 GCA_946477805.1 uncultured Enterobacter sp. | reverse complement strand
GTTTATTACTACGTTAACGCCCGCCTGGTGAAACCGTGGGTGGGTGGTTATACCGGTAAAGACCCGATGGATAATATCTACGTTAAAAACTTTTATATTATCAAGCATTAATGGCAATGAGTGGGGCGAGGTTTCTCGCCCCACGGTGTCTAACCATCGTCATATCATAATAGGCACACGCCAGAAGGTACGGGCAATGTTGAAATTTATCCTACGTCGCTGTCTTGAAGCGATTCCAACGCTATTTATTCTAATTACGATTTCCTTCTTTATGATGCGTCTTGCTCCGGGAAGTCCTTTTACCGGTGAACGTACGTTGCCGCCAGAAGTGATGGCCAACATCGAAGCGAAATACCATTTAAACGATCCTATCTCTACGCAGTACTTCAATTATCTGAAGCAGCTGGCGCACGGTGATTTCGGACCCTCGTTCAAATACAAAGATTATTCCGTTAACGACCTGGTGGCATCGTATAAGAGACAGGCCTTTATCCTGGCCGTGGTTCTCGGGGTCACGGCGGGCGTTATCGCCGCGCTAAAACAAAATACCAAATGGGATTACGCCGTAATGGGGGTCGCAATGACCGGGGTGGTCATCCCCAGCTTCGTTGTCGCGCCGTTACTGGTCATGATATTTGCCATTACCCTGAAGTGGCTGCCCGGGGGCGGCTGGAACGGGGGAGCGCTGAAGTTCATGATTTTGCCCATGGTGGCATTATCGCTGGCGTACATTGCCAGCATCGCGCGTATTACCCGCGGTTCGATGATTGAAGTGTTGCACTCTAACTTCATCCGTACCGCGCGGGCAAAAGGGCTGCCGATGCGTCGGATCATTTTCCGCCACGCGCTCAAGCCTGCGCTGCTGCCCGTGCTCTCGTATATGGGGCCTGCTTTCGTCGGTATTATCACGGGTTCAATGGTTATTGAAACCATCTATGGCCTGCCGGGTATTGGTCAGCTGTTTGTGAACGGTGCGCTGAACCGTGACTATTCGCTGGTGCTGAGCCTCACGATCCTCGTGGGCGCGCTGACCATTCTCTTTAACGCCGTTGTCGATGTGCTGTATGCCGTTATCGACCCGAAAATCCGTTACTAACTGGAGCACGCCATGATGTTGAGTAAGAAAAACAGCGAGGCGCTGGAAAACTTCAGTGAAAAACTGGAAGTAGAAGGTCGTAGCCTCTGGCAGGACGCCCGTCGTCGTTTTATGCACAACCGCGCCGCTGTCGCCAGCCTGGTTGTTCTGGTGATCATTGCGCTGTTCGTGACCCTGGCGCCGATGCTGTCACAGTTTACCTATTTCGATACCGACTGGGGCATGATGTCCAGCGCGCCGGATATGGAGTCCGGTCACTATTTTGGTACCGACTCCTCGGGCCGCGATCTGCTGGTCCGCGTGGCGATCGGTGGCCGTATTTCGCTGATGGTTGGGATTGCCGCCGCGCTGGTGGCCGTGATCCTCGGCACGCTTTACGGCTCGCTTTCCGGCTATTTAGGCGGAAAAGTGGACTCGGTGATGATGCGTCTGCTGGAAATCTTAAACTCCTTCCCGTTCATGTTTTTCGTGATCCTGCTGGTGACCTTCTTTGGTCAGAACATCCTGCTGATCTTCGTGGCCATCGGGATGGTTTCCTGGCTGGATATGGCGCGTATTGTACGCGGCCAGACGCTGAGCCTTAAGCGCAAAGAGTTCATCGAAGCCGCGCAGGTTGGGGGCGTTTCCAC
Source organism: uncultured Enterobacter sp. (assembly GCA_946477805.1). Taxonomy (GTDB): domain Bacteria; phylum Pseudomonadota; class Gammaproteobacteria; order Enterobacterales; family Enterobacteriaceae; genus Enterobacter. Next base: position 10,729 of record CAMKZP010000048.1, on the reverse strand, counting down.
CGGCAATATCGTGATTCGCCATATTGTTCCTAACGTGCTCGGCGTGGTGGTGGTGTATGCCTCACTGCTGGTGCCAAGCATGATCCTGTTTGAGTCTTTCCTGAGCTTCCTGGGCCTGGGCACGCAAGAGCCGCTGAGCAGCTGGGGCGCGCTGCTCAGCGATGGCGCGAACTCCATGGAAGTCTCCCCGTGGCTGCTGCTCTACCCGGCGGGTTTCCTGGTAGTGACCCTGTTTTGTTTCAACTTTATCGGCGATGGCCTGCGTGATGCCCTCGACCCGAAAGACCGTTAAGGAGCGCCGTCATGACAATTATTGAAACGGCCACTGCGCCACAGGCGCAACAGCAGAGTTCGCTTCTGCTGGACGTAAAAGACCTTCGCGTCACGTTTAAAACGCCAGACGGAGACGTGACCGCCGTTAACGATCTTAATTTCAACCTGCGCGCAGGCGAAACGCTGGGGATCGTGGGTGAATCTGGCTCCGGAAAATCGCAAACTGCATTTGCCCTGATGGGCCTGCTGGCGGCTAACGGTGTTATCGGCGGTTCTGCAAAATTCAACGGTCGTGAAATCCTCAACCTGCCGGAGCACGAGCTGAACAAGCTGCGCGCCGAGCAGATTTCGATGATTTTCCAGGATCCGATGACCTCGCTGAACCCGTACATGCGCGTGGGCGAGCAGCTGATGGAAGTGCTGATGCTGCATAAAGGGCTGGGCAAAGCGGAAGCCTTTGAAGAGTCCGTCAAGATGTTGGATGCGGTAAAAATGCCGGAAGCGCGCAAGCGCATGCGCATGTATCCGCACGAATTCTCGGGCGGTATGCGCCAGCGCGTCATGATTGCGATGGCGCTGCTCTGCAGGCCAAAGCTGCTGATTGCGGATGAGCCTACCACCGCGCTGGACGTGACGGTGCAGGCGCAAATCATGACGCTACTGAATGAGCTGAAGCGTGAATTCAACACCGCGATTATCATGATCACCCATGACCTGGGCGTGGTTGCGGGCATCTGTGACAAAGTGCTGGTGATGTATGCCGGACGAACCATGGAGTATGGCCAGGCGCGCGACGTGTTCTATCAGCCAGCCCACCCGTATTCCATCGGCCTGCTGAACGCCGTACCGCGTCTGGATGCAGAAGGGGAGTCCCTGCTGACGATCCCGGGCAACCCGCCGAACCTGCTGCGTTTGCCAAAAGGCTGTCCGTTCCAGCCGCGCTGTCCGCACGCGATGGAAATCTGCAACAGCGCACCGCCGCTGGAGGCGTTTGCGCCAGGCCGCCTGCGCGCCTGCTTTAAGCCGTTTGAGGAGCTGGTATGAACGCACTCGATGAAAAAAGAAACGTGCTGCTCGAAATTGCCGATCTGAAAGTGCATTTTGACATTAAAGACGGCAAACAGTGGTTCTGGCAGCCAGCGAAAACCCTGAAAGCGGTGGATGGCGTCACGCTTCGCCTGTACGAGGGGGAAACCCTGGGCGTGGTGGGCGAGTCCGGCTGCGGTAAGTCGACGTTTGCCCGTGCGATTATCGGCCTGGTGAAAGCGACAGACGGTAAAGTGGCCTGGCTGGGTAAAGACCTGCTGGGTATGAAGCAGGAAGAATGGCGAGCGGTCCGCAGCGATATTCAGATGATTTTCCAGGATCCGCTGGCGTCGCTGAACCCGCGTATGACCATCGGCGAGATCATTGCCGAGCCGCTGCGCACCTATCATCCAAAGATGGCTCGTCAGGAAGTGCGCGACCGCGTGAAGGCAATGATGATGAAAGTGGGGCTTTTACCTAACCTCATCAACCGTTACCCGCACGAGTTTTCCGGCGGCCAGTGCCAGCGTATCGGTATTGCGCGCGCGCTGATCCTGGAACCGAAGCTGATCATCTGTGATGAACCGGTTTCCGCGCTGGACGTGTCTATTCAGGCGCAGGTGGTCAACCTGCTGCAGAAGCTGCAGCGCGAAATGGGGCTGTCGCTGATCTTCATCGCACACGACCTGGCGGTGGTTAAGCACATCTCTGACCGCGTTCTGGTGATGTACCTGGGCCATGCGGTGGAACTGGGCACCTACGATGAGGTGTACCACAATCCGCTGCACCCTTACACCAAAGCGCTGATGTCGGCGGTTCCGGTTCCGGATCCGGATCTGGAAAAGAACAAAACCATCCAGCTTCTGGAAGGTGAACTGCCTTCACCGATCAACCCGCCTTCAGGCTGCGTATTCCGCACGCGCTGCCCGCTGGCCGGGCCGGAGTGCGCGCAAACGCGACCGGTTCTGGAAGGCAGTTTCCGCCATGCGGTTTCCTGCCTGAAAGTAGACCCGTTATAATCGCAAGGGCTGACATGATGTCAGCCCTGTTTATTTGCGAGGTTATGGTGTCGCGATTACTCACATCGGCCCGTCAGCGGCTATATCACTTTTTGTTCGACCCAAAAACGGCCTCCGGACGCCGCTGCGAAGGGATTTGCGGGATATTCGCGCTGCTCAGCGTAATGATCATCTTCGTCGAATCCGGTGTCGGGACGCAGTACCATCTTACCTTTGATGAATGGCATATCTTTGTCTGGCTGGAACTGGCCGTCACCCTGGTCTTTACCCTTGAATATGTCCTGCGAGTGGTCAGCTGGCCGAACCCGGCACGCTATGTTTTCAGCTTCTGGGGCATTATCGATTTAGCCACCATCCTGCCGCTTTACGTGATGTGGCTGTGGCCGGAGATCAGCCTGAGCTATGTCTTTGCCTGGCGAGCAATGCGCGTTATACGGGTTTTACGCATTCTCAAACTGCTGCGCTTTATGCCGTCGCTGCGGGTGTTCTGGAGCGCAATCGTGAGCGCGCGGCACCAGCTCATTCTTTTCTACTCTTTCATTGCCATTGTGATGGTTGTCTTCGGTGCGCTGATGTACCTGATAGAAGGGCCAAAATACGGATTTTCAACGCTGAATGCGTCCGTTTACTGGGCCATCGTGACGGTCACCACCGTAGGCTACGGCGATATCACGCCGCATACGCCGCTTGGACGCATTGTGGCATCGGTATTAATTCTGATCGGGTATTCGGTGATTGCGATCCCGACGGGACTGATTACCACCCATATGAGCAGCGCATTTCAGAGCCGCAGGCAGCAGCGAAAATGCCCGAATTGTCGCCAGGGGGAGCATGAAACCAGCGCGCGATTTTGCAACCGCTGCGGTAGTGAATTACCGGATTAAATAAAAAAGGCTGCAAACGCAGCCTTTTATTATTCGCGCCAGAGAATATGGCACAGCTTGTGGTCTTTTTCACGACAGAGCAGGACGCGCGCGAAAATATCGTTAATTTCGCCGCCGTCTTCATCCGCCAGGCCGATGACCACCTCGGCGAAAAAGTCAGGGTTGAGGTCGAAATCCACATGTTCAGCCCAGTCTTCAGCCGGATCGAACAGCTCTGCGCCGCCGCGCTCTTCGAACTGCAGGTTGAAGAGAATGACGTCTGCGGGATCGAGGTTATCAACCGCCAGTTCGAGAAAAATGTCATAGGCCTGCTCGAGCGTTTCGTCTTCGGTCAGGCGATTGTTCAGATCCATTTCCATGATGACTACCTGTTAAACATCGTTGGGCACGTTTTACAGCAACGGGCTAAAGAAGTAAAACAGTCGTTCGGCAATTCTCTGCCACAGCGGACGTTTCACCCACAGTCTCGCATCCAGGAGGCGTGAACGGGAGATATAATCGTCCTGAACCGCCGCCAGATCGCCGCCAAAACCGGCGTCGTCGATCACCAGGGTGATTTCAAAATTCAGCCACAGGCTGCGCATGTCCAGGTTCACGGTACCCACCAGGCTCAGCTCGCCGTCGACCAGCACGCTTTTGGTGTGCAGCAGGCCGCCTTCAAACTGATAGATTTTCACCCCGGCAGCAAGCAGCTCGCTGAAGAACGCCCGGCTTGCCCACCCCACCAGAAGCGAATCATTTTTGCGCGGCATGATAATGCTGACGTCCACCCCGCGCTGCGCGGCGGTGCAGATGGCGTGCAGCAGGTCGTCGCTCGGTACGAAGTAGGGCGTCGTCATGATTAAGTATTCACGCGCCGAATATGCCGCGGTCAGTAAGGCCTGGTGGATCAGATCTTCCGGGAACCCCGGCCCGGAGGCGATGGTGTGTATGGTGTGCCCGCTGGCCTCTTCAAACGGCATGATATTGCCGTCGGGCGGCGGCGGCAGGATCCGCTTACCGGTTTCAATTTCCCAGTCGCAGGAATAGACGATCCCCATTGAGGTGGCGACCGGGCCTTCCATACGCGCCATCAGGTCAATCCACTGGCCGACGCCGGAGTCCTGCTTGAAGAAGCGCGGGTCAACCATGTTCATGCTGCCGGTATAGGCAATGTAGTTATCGATCAGGATCATCTTGCGGTGCTGGCGAAGATCCATGCGGCGCAGGAAAACGCGCAGCAGGTTGACCTTCAGCGCTTCGACCACCTCGATACCGGCATTACGCATCATGCCCGCCCACGGGCTGCGGAAAAACGCCACGCTGCCCGCGGAGTCGAGCATCAGGCGGCAGTGGATCCCCCGGCGCGCGGCGGCCATCAGCGATTCTGCCACCTGATCCGCCATGCCGCCCGGCTGCCAGATATAAAACACCATCTCAATATTATGGCGTGCAAGCTGTATGTCGCGGATCAGCGCCTGCATAACATCATCAGAGGAGGTCATTAGCTGCAGCTGGTTGCCTTTAACGCCCGCAATCCCCTGGCGGCGTTCGCAGAGCTTAAACAGCGATGAGGCAACGCTGCTGTTCTCTTCTGCAAAGATGTGCTTACAGGCTTTGAGATCGTTAAGCCATTTAGCCGTCGAGGGCCACATAGCGCGGGCGCGTTCGGCGCGGCGCTTGCCCAGATGGAGCTCGCCAAAAGACAGATAGGCGATAATGCCCACCAGCGGCAGAATATAGATAATCAGAAGCCAGGCCATGGCAGAAGGGACGGCCCGGCGTTTCATCAGGATACGTAACGTCACCCCCGCGATTATTAGCCAGTATCCCAAAATGACCAGCCAACTCACCACGGTGTAGAAGGTTGTCATAAATAAAAAATCCTTTTGAAAGCGTATTGTTATGAGTGTACGCATCAGGATTCATCTGGCAAATAAAAACGGCAGATAAAAGCGCTGGTTTGATGCAGGGTTGGGTTTATAATGGCGTTTCTGTTAAAGAAAGAGTTGTAGACATGAAGCGCAGTAGAACTGAAGTAGGGCGCTGGCGAATGTTGCGACAGGTGAGTCGTCGTAAGGCTCGTTGGCTGGAGGCACAATCCCGCCGCAATATGCGTATACACGCCATCAGAAAATGTGGACTGAGCAGACACCGTAACGCGCTGCTGTTTGCCGTTCAGGATATCTGATAATCAAGAGGGCACCGCTAAGGTGCCCATTGTTTATATAATGACTATCAATTTTCGCACTCTTTCCCGCCGCGTTCCGCGCTATACTGCGCTCGTCTGACACCGTGAAAATATAAGATGAATCCATATCTTTGGGTATTTATTGTGCTTTTAGCGCTGGATGCGCTCAGGGAAAATTTAGGGCTGTCGTCACTTCTCTCTCTGGCTGAATGTGTTCTTAACCGGGTGACGCAGTGGTTTAACTAAAAGGAACAAGGGATGAATGGAAAAACGTTGGCTGTAATCTTCGGAATAGCAGTATTAAGCGGCTGCGCCAGCAGCAAAACCTCACCAGAAAGACACGCATATTATTTTGTCTCGCATAAATCCAGCTTCACTGGCGGTAACTATACCTCTGGCGTGCCTGAAAATTACCGGTTAAACGTTCCGCAGTTCCGCGAGATCTACGCTCGCGGTAAAGCCGATCGCGCAGAAGGGCGGACGCTGGCAGAGGCGAACGAATATGCACAAAGCATTCGCGACCAGCTCAAGGAAAATGCGCAATCTCAGCACGCCTTCACCGGGAATGCGAATGACACATGGACTTCGGATATGGATATAAAAGATGCCGTTCTTTTTGGAAACGAACTGGCAGCGACTTATCTTGACGGCTATAACGGCGTACAATAGCGCGACTGATTTTGGGGATACCGTTTTTGCAGCGGTATCCCCGTTGTTTTTTAGCAAAAGGAGGGCGACGTGTTTGCGGAGTTTGGTGTACTGAATTTCTGGACCTATGTTGTGGGCGCATTTTTTATCGTACTGGTTCCGGGTCCAAACACCCTGTTTGTACTGAAAACAGGAATTGGTCATGGCGTTAAAAAAGGGTATCTCGCGGCTACCGGCGTCTTTATTGGCGATGCCGTTCTGATGTTTCTGGCCTGGGCAGGCGTCGCGGCACTGATCCAGACCACACCCGTTCTGTTCAATATCGTCCGCTATCTGGGCGCATTTTACCTGCTGTGGCTCGGCGGAAAGATGTTGTGGTCGGTCATTACCCGACAGAAGAGCGCGCACGAGGGCGGTAGCGAACCGGCAAGCGCAATCATGAAGCGGTCGCTGGTGCTGAGCCTGACGAATCCAAAGGCGATTCTTTTTTACGTCTCGTTCTTCGTGCAGTTTATTGACGTCCGCGCGCAAAACACCGGCACCTCCTTCCTGATCCTGGCCACCACGCTTGAGCTGATTAGCTTTATGTATATGAGCTTTCTGATTTTCTCCGGAGCATTTGTCACTCGTTATCTCAAAACGAAAAAGAAACTGGCAACGCTGGGGAACGGGCTGATTGGGCTGCTGTTTGTGGGGTTTGCGGCAAGGCTTGCGTCGCTGCATTAAGGGTGAATAAGGCTCCTGAGGGAGCCTTTCTCATATCAGAACACTTTCTTATACGGGCGCACCGTTACTTTCTCGTAGACACCGGCTGCTACATAAGGGTCGGCTTCTGCCCACGCGTTTGCGGCTTCGAGCGACTCGAACTCGGCAATCACCGTTGAGCCTGCAAAACCGGCTGCGCCAGGGTCGTTGCTGTCCACCGCGGGCATCGGTCCTGCGGTCACTAATCTGCCCTCATCCTGCAAAAGCTGCAGGCGCGCCAGGTGGGCGGGGCGCACGGAGAGGCGTTTTTCCAGGGAATCAGCCACATCTTCGGAATAAATCACGTAAAGCACGGTGAAGCTCCTTAACCGTTAAAAGTGTCTTTTACGTTATGTGAAAGCACTTTTGACTGCAATGCAAAGATAGAAACATTGTTAAAACCCCGATCCGGATGCGCCTTTTTTGGCCGCTCCTGCGCTTAAATTGCGCCAGAGCAAAGTGTCTTATTGAATATGATTGCTATTTGCATTTAAAATCACAGTTCGATTTTTTAACGTTGATGATTATGACTTCGATGACCCTAGATTTACCTCGCCGCTTTCCCTGGCCGACACTGCTTTCAGTCGTGATTCACGGTGCTGTCGTGGCGGGTCTGCTCTATACCTCGGTTCATCAGGTTATTGAAATGCCAGCGCCCGCGCAGCCAATTTCTGTGACCATGGTATCGCCCGCAGATCTTGAGCCGCCGCAGGTTGCGCCACCGCCGCCGGAGCCGGTTGCTGAGCCAGAGCCAGAGCCTGAACCCGTTCCGGAGCCGCCAAAAGAAGCCCCGGTGGTGATCCATAAACCCGAGCCGAAGCCTAAACCTAAGCCGAAACCAAAGCCGGTGAAAAAGGTGGAAGAGCGGCCGAAACGTGAAGAACGCCCGGTTGAGCCTCGTGCGACGCAGCCTGTCGAAAATGCTGCGCCATCGCGTCCGGTAATGAACAACTCCCCGACGGCGGCGAAGCCGACGGTCACCGCGCCTGCGGGCCCGCGCGCCCTGAGTCGTAACCAGCCGCAGTATCCCGCGCGCGCTCAGGCACTGCGTATCGAGGGCCGGGTACGCGTGAAATTCGACGTTACCCCGGAGGGTCGCGTTGAAAACGTTGAGGTGTTGTCCGCTCAGCCTTCCAATATGTTTGAGCGCGAAGTGAAATCGGCGATGCGCAAATGGCGTTATGAAGCCGGTAAACCTGGCCGCGGGCTGATTGTGAACATTGTTTTCCGCCTCAACGGCGGGGCGCAGATGGAATAAAAAAAGAAGCCTCCGCAGGAGGCTTCTTTTTTGCACGTATTTTAGCGCTGCGGCAGCTGCCGCGGTTTGCCGTCGTTATCCACCGCCACGTAGATAAACAGCGCTTCTGTTGCTTTGTAACGCTGTCCAATCGGTTCGGATGAAACCTTTTTCACCCACACTTCAATATTAATGGATATTGACGTGTTGCCGCGTTTTACGCATCGCGCATAACAGCACACCACGTCGCCCACGGCCACCGGACGCAGGAATGTCATGCCGTCTACCCGAACTGTCACCACTCTCCCATGCGCAATCTCTTTTGCCAGGATTGCGCCTCCCATATCCATTTGCGACATTAACCAGCCGCCAAAAATATCGCCATTGGCATTCGTATCAGCAGGCATTGCCAGCGTGCGTAAAACCAGTTCGCCCTGCGGGGCGTCGTTTGTTGTCATTGTTTTAACTCGTAACGGAAGACTTCAGGCGGGATGCTACTATGAATTCTGGCGAGAGAAAATAGGGAATAGCGCCCGCACGGCGGGCGCCTGAGGGTCAGAAGGACATGGTTACGCCTGCATAGTATGCGCGACCGGGTTCGTTGTAGGTCGAAGCACCGTCATTTTCACGGTAGATCTGTTTGTCAAAGAGGTTGCTGATCCCTGCGTTCAGGCGCAGGTTTTTGGTGAGCTGATAGTTGCTGCCAATTCCAACGATGGAATAGGCGCCGATCTCTTTATCCGACATGGCATTCTTCTCATTGCGGATTTCAGCATTCTCACGCGGCTTCTGGCGCCCGTACATCGTCCAGCTGACGTTCGCAGAAAGCCTGCTGTTAACTTCCCAGTCAAGCATCGTGTTGACGGTATATTTTGGGATAATCGAAAGCGGGTTGCCGGTGTCTTTATTTTCAGACTGAATCATATAGGTTGCATTGGTACGCCAGGTGAGCGCGTCGCGGATAACCGGAACGGTCAGATTCCCTTCCAGACCTTCAACCACGGCTTTACCGCCGTTCTCCCACTGCAGGATATTAACGCCGCTGCCCGTCTGCCCCAGAACCTCAGTTCCCGAAACGATCTTATTTTTATAATCGTTTCGGAACCAGGTTATGCCCGCCTCGTATCCTTCCAGCGCAAAGGCCAGGCCAATCTCTTTATTAACGCTGATTTCAGGATCCAAATCAGGGTTACCTAACAGGTAGCAGCTTCCCTCGCTAACGTTCGTCGGGCAGCCGTTGCCGCGGGTGGAAAGTAAATAGCCTTCGCTTGACTGATACAGGTTTGGCGCTTTGAACACCCGGGCGATGCCCGCCTTCAGCTTAAACATGTCGCCGACGTCCTGAGACACGTTCAGGCTTGGGCTCCAGTTGCTGCCGAATTCATTGTGGTAGTCGAAACGGATCCCGGGGATGAGGTTGGTGCCCTGGCGCGCTTCAATATTGTCCTCAAGATAGATGCCGGTGAGGTTGGCGCTGTTTTTGCTGCTGCGTTCAGACGCGGTGCCCGGAACGCCGTTTATGACTTCTCCGGAGACGTTTGTCGCCTGCATCGAGGCCGGGTCGTTAAGCTCATCGCGGTTCCACTCAGCGCCCAGCGTCAGGGTCTGATCCACCAGCCAGAACAGCGGAATGTTCAGCTCGCCGGTGCTACGGTAAGATTCGAGCCGGCTGGTATCGTACTTATCGCTGTTAATCATTCCCTCCACTTTGCCCGTGGAGCCTTCCTCGAGGCGAGTGTTATTGGTTTTCTCATAATAGACGCCGAATTTCGACTGTCCCCAGTCCCAGATCCCGTTGTGCGTCAGGCCGTACGACTGGCGGTACATACGGTTCGTTTCGTGCCCGTAGAGAGAAGATACCCGCCCGTCGGGGCTGACATTACTGTTGCTGTACTGGGTATCGCCGGCGTAAATATTGCCCTGACGGCTATAGGCATAGTCGAAATCAATAATCTGCTGCGGCGTGAGTTTCCAGGAGAGCAGGGCATTGATATCTTTGTTGCGCACGCCCTCCCGGCCAGCGGCGTAAGAACCATTTTGCGCCGTGTTGATATCCTGAGCATCCGCGTCGGTTTTATTCATATTCCCGTAAAGACGCATGGTCAGCGCATCGCCCGCTAGCGGGCCGCTGAGGTCAAAGTTCGCGCGCTTGGTCGCCCCCTCTTTATCATTTTCCGGCTGATTGGTGTAAAGAGAGAGCGAGCCGTGCCAGTCGTTGGTCGGACGCTTAGTGATGATGTTGACGACGCCGCCTGCGGCACCGGAGCCGTACCGGGCGGCGGCAGGCCCGCGGAGCACTTCAATGCGCTCCACCATTTCCGGCGGGACCCAGTTAGTGTCGCCGCGCGTGTCGCGCTCGCCGCGCCAGCTGTAGCGCACCGAATTGCGGGAGGTTACCGGAACACCATCAATCAGGATCAGGGTGTTCTCCGGGCCCATACCGCGAATGTCGATCTGACGGTTGTTGCCGCGGCTGCCCGTCGCGCTGTTGCCGGTGAGGTTAACCCCTGGCATCTTGCGAATAATCTCTGACAGATCGTTAACCGGAGGATCCCTCTCGATGTCCTTTGCCGTGATGATGGAAACCCCAGGCTGCTGCTTCAGCGCTTCTTCAGCCGTGGCCTGCACCACCATGGTTTCACCGTTATCAAGCGCCTCGTCGGCCGCGTGCGCGCTGTGGGTGCTGTCTCTTATACACATCTCCGAGCCCACGAGACAGGCAGAAATC